>NZ_JASBAO010000001.1:1927500-2227500 GCF_029953265.1 Commensalibacter oyaizuii | reverse complement strand
AAAACACAATATTGCATTAGACCAATTTCAAATTATAGACGCTAAAACAGAAGCCGCCGCCGCGGCTATGAGTGTTCAATTAATTCGTGAAAATAAGGCACAACTTTTAATGAAGGGCAGCTTACATACTGATGTCATGCTAAAAGCTGTTGTAAATAAGGAAACAGGCCTCAGAACGGGTAAGCGCATTACCCACGCCTTTTTAATGGATGGGCCTGAATGGGAAACACCTTATATTATTACCGATGCAGCAATTAATATTTTCCCTGATCTTGTTACCAAAATGCATATTACTCAAAATGCTATTGATTTGCATCATGCTCTAGGATATGGCGTTCCCCGCGTGGCGATTTTGTCAGCTGTTGAAATGGTTAATCCTGATATTCCATCCACATTAGAGGCCGCAGCATTGTGCAAAATGGCTGATCGAGGGCAAATTAGAAATGGCGTTGTAGATGGTCCCTTGGCCCTAGATAATGCTGTAAGTATGGCCGCTGCAAGAATGAAAAAACTGGATACCCCCGTGACAGGCCAAGCTCAGATTTTAATTGTTCCCAATTTAGAAGCTGGGAATATCCTTTTTAAGGCTCTTTCTTTTATTGGTGCAGAAAAAAATCGTGCTGATAGTGCTGGCATCGTTTTGGGTGCAAAAGCCCCAATTATCTTAACCAGCCGTGCCAGCAGTTTAAACAGTCGCCTGGTATCTTGTGCGATGGCAAAATTATCTTATTATCACACTTTATAAATTTGAATAATAGTGCGTATTAATCCGCACTATTATTTATAGTAATTCTAACGACCATTTAAACTGCTTATAGCCTTAATCATCCCTAAGGCTACGGCTCTACATACGGGATTAATATTGGAATCAGGGTTTGTAAAATCATTGTCAGAATATTTTTTACCACAGGCATCCATAATGTCAGCGTGTAGCTTTAAACACTCGAATTTATCCTTCGAACATACTTGATTATAATAATATTCAAATCTATTTCTGTCTTGGGAAACAACATCATCAATACCTAAAAGATATACAGTTGTTAAATAAATAGCACTTTTTGTATCGCCTTTATCTGCAGCAGCTTCATTTAGCTCTACAGCTTTTCGAAAATCCTTGGTAACACCATATCCCAAGCGATAACATAGCCCTAAATAATATAACCCTTCAGCATTTCCTTGATCTGCTAATTTTTGAAAAATTGCTTTGGCTTTATTATAATTTTTTTTAACACCATTTGTCCCCTTCAAATACCATTGTCCCAAATCAATTTGTGCAGCAGGCAACCCTTGGTCTGCTACTTTGATCATCCATAATTCAGCTTTACTTTGCATTTTAGCATCCTGATTTTCAGAATAAAATAAAGCCAACTTGTATTGATCTTCAACATTCCCTTGTTGGGCCACTTTTAATAACAACTTTTCTAGCTTTTGATTATATTGAATAAATTTTTTCTGACCTTCTGGATAATAAACATCTTCAAATCTTTTTCTTTTTTGCTTGTATAACGAAATTAATGCGTTTCTTGCTTCTTTGTTCCCTTGATCTGCAGACTTTGCTAATCACACTTCCTGTTTTTGTTCAGAATTATCAATTGATGGTTGGTTTTGGAAAAAAACCCTTAATTCGTACTGCGCCTGGGCATCCCTTGACGTAGCTTTTTTACTTAATATTTGAAATTGATCCAATTCTTTTTGGGCTTCGGTATTTCCAATTGATGCCTCTTTTTTTAGCCCTACGATATAGTCATTCATAGATTTGGCGAATGTATGATGTGTTGGAAATAATAAAAAAGTTACTATAAAAAAATTTTTAAATTTCATTAAGAAAATCCCTAAAAAAAATTACAAAATATATTAAACACTATTAACTTTGATATTAAGCCTATATAAAAAGGATCAAAATTAACCCAAAAACTACAGTGATTTAAAAAATATTACTTATAAGGAACATTTTTAATGAGAAAGATTTTTTATACCTTACTGATCACTGTCGGTTTGATTGGTTTCACCGGCAGCAGCTATGCCGAAAATAGTGCTGTATTTACCCAAATGGAAAAGTTAGCTAATGAAGGAAATGGGCAAGCGCAGCACAATCTCGGAGTAATGTATCAAAGAGGGATCGGCACGATCCAAAACGATGCGAAAGCAATCGAATGGTATACAAAAGCTGCTGATCAAGGGGTAGTACGAGCCCAAAATAATCTTGGTATGATTTACAAAAACGGCAAAGGTGTTGAAAAAAACTATGCCAAAGCCATTGAATGGTTTACGAAAGCTGCTGAATACTTTCAAAAAGCCTGTTCAAACAAAATTAGACCAGCCTGTAAACTCTACGAACGAACAAAACAATAGAATAAAGATTATTTTTATCGGGTATTTGTGTGTTCATAAATACCCGATTTTGTCATTGACTTGTCTGCACACCATAGTCAGTCATTGGTCGTAATTGGTGAATAACCCCCTTGTTGAACAGATAACTCATAAACCCGCGAATTCTATTAAATTCTATTTTCCCCGGATTGACAGCAATCAAGGGCAAAGTTGCTTGCCATGCGGCTTTATTTAACTCTGTATTAAGTTCAGGATGGTCTTTGACTGCTTTATCAAAAATTTCATCTGGGTGTAATTTTAAATACTCTCCCCCTTCCTTCAAAGCCTGCATAAACCGCGCAATCTTAGGATCCTTAGCGTAATCAGGACGAGTTATAAAAATCAGTTCATCATAAGCGGGAATACCGTATTTTTCTGGATAAAAAGTAGAAACCTGCACGTTGCGTTGTTGTAAATCAATCAGTTCATAATTTCTATTTGCCCCAATGATCGCATCAACTGCCCCAGTCATTAATGCCTGTTCTAATTGAAAATTAACGTTAATCAATTGCACATCAGATAGTTTTAACCCAGCACTTTGCAAAATTGTTCCCAAAACTGCACGTTCATCGCCAGCAACTGAAACCCCGATTTTTTTACCCTTTAAATCTTTGATTGATTTTATACGATCATTTGTGATCAAAACATCCAATGGTTGATTTAACAATGATCCTACTTGCACCAAAGGGATATGTTGATCCACCATCATTCCTAATTGGATGGGATAAGATATTGCCATATCTGCTTGTCCCGCGGCAACCAGTCTTGGTGGTGTTCCAGGATCAGCTGGGGCAATCAATTCTACATCTAATCCATGACGTTGAAATGCCCCACTATATTGAGCAGCCAATAATGATTGATGCCCAGCATTTAAAAACCAATCTAAAATCACTGTGACTTTATCATTGGCAGAGACACGTGTACTCGATAAACATCCAATACAAATAAATAACGCAGCAAACAAACGGAATATATTTAAAATATTCATAATATATCTATTCTTTTCCTAACAACACTCATATGACAACCCAAAATGATTAATCTAATAAATCATTACCTTACCAACTGATCCTTTCCGTTCCCATTCACAAGGAAGATGACCTGTTTTATAAACCTCGAATAATTGTGCAAAAACCAGAGATTGCTTTATAATTTTCTTATAATGATCCTCAATCATAAAATGCACAATATCTCCACCCTACACACGCTTTTAATAATTGATCATCTATCCCATCAATATGAATCAAATTTTCAATTGAGTGTTTATAATAATCTTTCCAAGATTGAAATAAGCTAGGATATTTTGACAAAGAAATACTGACTCTCTATTTGCTTCTTCCACAACTAAATTTTCCAATTTCTACGCACCAATCAATTGCTGACAAGGTGTCTTTTAGATCATTATCCATAAAGTTAATGCCAGTTTATTATTCATCAATACCAGAAGACATAGCCATCATATCAGGATGAGAATTTTTAACGTGTTTCTGCCCAAGTTCTCCTTGTTGCTTTTCATATTTTCTCTTTAATTTTTCTGCTCTTTTTGACCATTGTTGTGCTTTTGCTAAATCTTTGGTAATACCATCGCCTTGTTCATATATTTCTTTGAGTTTCAACGCCGCTTCGCTATTTTCTTTAGCAGCCTGTTCATAATATGAAATTGCTTTGAAACTATCCTTTTCGACGATTTCTCCCACTCGATAGATATCCCCTAATTTATCTTGAGCATATAGATCATCACGTAATTTCAGAGTTGTAATCGCCATCTCATAATAATGCTTGGCTTTTTTTGTATCTTTGACAACACCGTTACCAACAGCATAGAGTTTACCCAGCTCTATTTGGGCATTATCATCATTTTTGATGACTTGCTGTTCATAAAATTTTCTGGCTAGACTATACCATTCCTGTGCTTGCAAAGGATCTGTTGGAACATTGTTGATATCAGAAAACAAAGTCCATAATCTCTTGGTAATCTCATGATAACCTTTTATAAAATGCCAATCTGGTAATCTTTGCTGAGCCTGCTGATAATTTTTAACCGCTTGCAACACATCTTTTGGAACCCCATCACCCTCATCATATTGCTTTGCCAGTAAAAAGAAAATATTCGCCTGTTCTGCAGCCTTATCAAACAATTCAAAAGCAATATTAAAATCTTGTTCAACCCCCAGCCCAGCATGATACATATCTCCTAAAAACCATTGTGCCATTACATGATTTTGATGAGCTGCTTTTTTGTACCACCTGACGGCTGTGCCATAATCAAAATCAACCTCTTCATCATCAACATCTACACCATAACCATCATTATAAAGTACACCCAGGCGAAATTGTGCCTCGGCATCGCCTTGATTGGCAGATTTTTGATAATATTCAAAAGCTTGATTGATATCTTGCTCTACACCGTGCCCCTGTTCATACATCATTCCCAACCGACATTGTGCTTTGGCATGACCAGAGTCTGCTGCTTTTTCATACCACATCAATGCCTCAGCATAATCCTGAGCGATATGCTCATTTCCCTCATTATATAAATTACCAAGTGTGTATCGTGACTCTACATCCCCGTTTAAGGCTTTTTCTTTTAGGTTTCGTAACATTCTATTCACCACTTATTCATTAAATAGGGATGAAATGATCATATTAAAAATTTTCTTTTAACAACTTAATTTACTTTGATACCAAGGGATTTATTGAACATAATCGTCATACAAAATACTATAGGATAGTATCAGCTCATTCTTGTTATTAAGAGTTCTATTCATGACCTTATCTTCTTATTATAAACAATTACACAGCACTCTCATTCTATTTTTATGCATCATTTCTGCCAACAGCATTGCCAAAACACCAGCCTCGCTTAATCAATTCAGAGGAGATCCATTGATCGCCAGCAAGAAATTTGCACTGTCTATTGATCAATCCTGTGGTGAAAATAGTTCTGCCGATCAACTCAACCTGAACAAGCAAAATAAAAAATGTATTCTTGAAAAAATTACTTTTCCTTATGATACAGTCTTATTTAACGATACAAAAAAAAATAAGTCTATTCCTGTTCAATTATCCCCTCAATTTCACAGCGTCATTCGAACTATATTTCATCCTAATGATACAATTTCTACAGCAACATTATTTATCGAGCAGCCCAATCATCAAAATACTTCACTGATGCTGTATCAAGAAAAACCAAATTTTGATGGGTTTAGTGTTACAAAACGCTATTATTTTATCGCCTCCCCCACACAAATTTTTATCTTAGGCGTGATTTATACCGAAGAAGGCGCTGTATTAGATTATTGGCATAATTATACCATCAATCATCAAGGACAATTCCGCTTGTCCGATACAATCACTTGCCAAGCTGGTATTCCCAGAAAATGCAGTAATCAACAAGATTCCTATTACAAGTTTTTTTATAAGTAAAAACCGATTAGTGAGAATGTTTGCAGAACGCAATAATTTTTCTAGTAAATAATTTTATAGAATTCTTTTGATAATCTAAGTTTTCTTGATTGGTATAATTTTTATATTTTGGAAAATCGGATCTTTCTTTCATTCTTTTTGCAGTTTCTACTTTCGAAAAATAAGTAATTTTATCAAAAGGACTAGTTTTTCCTACGGCTTGAGCCTCTTCAGTTTCTGGTTGTATTATTAAATTAACAGCACCATCACCTAAAAAGCAAATTTCCAAATCTGGACTATCCTTAGGTGTTTTTTGATAGCAATCATGTACCTTTTCAGCGGCTTCTTTAATTCCATCAACTGTTTTAACGCAAAAACTTGGAGCAAATTTTTTAACAGCAGCATCAATAGTGCCATCTGACATGTGGCTTGGTTTGTCCGCAGCCATAGCGGTTAAAGGGAAAGAAATAATAGAAAAAGCAAGTAAGATTTTTTTCATTTTGACCTTCATATACACTTATAAAAGTTTACTCAATTTACCATAGATGACTCTAGTTTTAAAAATAAAAAGCCCGTGCGTTCTGCCATATTGCTTTACCTTAAAATCCAGTGGTCATGGTTAACATGGTTGCAAACCCACCGCCAATATAATAATTCGGCGATGAACCAGCAATTACTGTGCCATATTTTCCAACAGTATCACGTGCATTTCCTGTGGGACTGGCAACACCAGAAAGATATTTTTGATCGGTAATATTAATAAAATTCATGCGAATTTGTGGATGTTTCATAAATCCATAACTATCAAATCGATATCCCAGTGCCACATTTCCCGTTGCAAAAGAGCCAATCGATTCATCGTTCATAAAAGTTGCATATTGTTTGCCAACCATTTTGACATTACCATTAGCAAAAAAATGACCATCATCATATGTCAACCCTACGGCAAATTGCCATGGTGGGCTTCTGACAGCTCTTTTTCCTTTGGTAGGTAATAAATCACCATAGGTGCGTAAATCATTATCTATTCTGGTATATAAATATTCACCAGAGACATAAGGACTGAAATGATGCCAGGGTTTTAATCCAATTTCTGCATCTACGCCACGTGATGTTTGACCACCAGCATTAATCGATGAACCTACCCACGCACCATTTTGTCTTAATATCGTCGAAATCATTCGATTGGTATAATTATAATTAAAAAATGTAACGCTTCCTAAAAAACGGCGACCGTTATAACGGTATCCTAGCTCTTCCTCGATTGAATATTCTGTTTTCAAATGGTTCGTGCCAATCTGTGAAATATCCCCTGTATTGGGATCGTAAGTATCATATAATGTTGATTTATTGGGAACAGCGAAATTAGTATTTACACTGGCAAAAATCTGATGCTCTTTATTAAATTGATACCGAACCCCCAATCTTGGCAGTGGTTTAGATACATTATTCCCAGTGCGATATTGAGGGCCTGGTAATCCATTCCACCCCGAACGATTGAAAAAAATCTGCTTAAATCCCGCATCAATAAATAATTTATTGTCCATAAACGTCATATGGTCACCCAGAAAAACCGCATTTACTTGGGTTATCGTATGCGTATTTTGGGCCAATAACTCCTGACCGTCAGGTAGATGAATGTTTTGATGTTTACCACTCCATAAATCCCATGGCTGTCCATTGGAAGAAACAGGCGTAAAAGGTTGCGTTACAACATCATCAGAATAATCATACCAATATCCCAATAATAATTGATGATGTTTCAAGTTTAATGTTAATGTGGGTGTAAACCCAGAACGATAAGTTCGTTGAAACCATCCCCCTAACACTGTTGCTGTGCCATCTACCGCGCCTGGGATATCAATTTTACCTTGAATAGGTTGGGTTCCTTGCCACAATCCCATCTCATTAAGCGTGGTGCCATAAGGTGAATTTCCATATCCATATTGAAAATACG
Organism: Commensalibacter oyaizuii; assembly: GCF_029953265.1. Lineage (NCBI taxonomy): Bacteria > Pseudomonadati > Pseudomonadota > Alphaproteobacteria > Acetobacterales > Acetobacteraceae > Commensalibacter > Commensalibacter oyaizuii. Next base: position 2,219,768 of record NZ_JASBAO010000001.1, on the reverse strand, counting down.
GAGTTACCTTAAATTGCAATCGATCTGTTAACGTAAATTTAGAAGGCGTAGCCACATAAATTTGTTGAAATGTTTGCTGATATAATTTCCAATAATTGCTGTTATCAATTGCTGTTTTATCCCATGTGCCAGAATAATTATTTCCACCCCCTGCACCATCGGCAATCCATTGAGATTTTGTTGGAGTATAATAACTGCTCATAAGCGAGTAATTCCAGTCACCAAGGAAAGAAATCGAATTATTATTCCCCCACTCTTTTAAAAATTTAAAATCAATATGCTGGCGATGGTCATATCCTGGCCCACGCCAATTATTCCCCCCAGTATAAGAATAAGAAATAAAACCCTTTATCCCTGTTTTACCAATTTCACCCGTATCAACACGCATGAAAGCACGCCCTGTATGATGTGACCCATAAGATAGATCAATCAGTCCACCAAATTTTTCCGCAGGATCGCGCAATTTTAAATTAATTATTCCACCAGCAGCATTATAAACAGGACTGCCTAAATCGGGGGACCCTTGGGCCAAAGCGATAGATTGCAAATTCTCATTATCAACAAACTGGTTTAAATACCCAAACCCGTCAGAAACATCATTCAATGGCATTCCCTCTAAAACATAGCCTATTGAATTACCGGTCATTCCCCGAACCGTTAAATCTGTCTGTGACGATAATCCATAAGGATCAGAAGTGGAAACATTTGCCCCTGGCAACATATTGATTAAATTATATACATTAGACGTTGGAGCTTGCATTTGAATATAACTAGAAGACACAGTACTGACTGATTTCATCGCCGTTTCAGGTTTAATCAATCCACCCCCAGCATCTTTGCCAACAAAACCATAGGCTGTTCGATATCCTGGCGCTTTGCCTGTCACCATAATCTGTTCGCCCGCCTCAGATATGGGGACGTCTTGTTTATTTTTTGGATCTGCTGCAACAGCAACCATTCCCGTCACAGGCAATGCTGTCATCACACAAAATAAGCGATACATATAACTTGAGAATTTAAACATTTTACTTCCTCCCTTCGCTGGCATGATCCAGATCAGGTTCTACGAGTGTATTCTCAGCCCCTTTTTATAAAGAGACACCCCGGTTAAAACAATTTGTAATTGTTTTATCGTATTTTTACTGTGTTGAATACCCCCTTATTCATTCCATTTTTCGTGTTGTAAAAAAGGATGAGTTACATCCAAAAATGCAGCATTTTTTTCCATTGAATCAGCAATGATTGTTAAACATGCAATAGCAGCCACAATTTCCATACGAACAGCCAAATTTTGTTCGTAAAGCTCACGTTTTCTAAGCTTTTTGATAACACTATGACAAACAACGACAGTACGCCCATACCGCCCATGAAATTTAGAAATTCGTCTTAATACAATTCGCAACAAATCCTTAATGTCGTTGGTCATAATATCGTGATCAATCATCGACCTTAAACGCAAAACATTCAACCCAATCATCATGACGGCCATCGTTCCCAAATGATAGGCCTGCACGACTTTCGTATTTTTTGTTGTATTTAACTGACGTATCATTGTTACCAATAATTCCGTTGTCTGAAACAACCAAATCCGTGGGCTACGTTTATGGGTAGTCGGCACTGCCCGCATATTTTTCAATAAGGTTTGACGTAAATTTAACCGTGTATTTATTGGGCTGTACGGATAAATCAACCGAAAAGAAAGAAGCGCAAATATAATCCCCATAAATAAGGATAAAGCATTATTTGCAAATGTTACCTCGTCCAATCGGGCTTGATTGTCTAAGGACAACATATATGGCAAATACGAAGCATAGGACGCTGAAACAGACAATGTTTTTGGATTGGCAATTCCTAACCCCCCAATCAAAGTCGGAATAAATAATACCACGCATAGAGTGAACATATTTTCCATTGGAGGAATAAATACGAAAGTCAGGAAAAGACCAACAATTAATGCATAAATCGATCCTTTAAACCATCCAAAGGTTGAAGCAGAAGGATTTTCAAATAAACAAAAACGTGCACATCCCATTCCTGTTAATGCAGCAGCAGATCCCCCCTTGTCCCAACCCGTCACATACCACATGACACAGGCCGCGGTCATGGCAACAAATGTACGCAAACAATTTTTCCATGCCAAAGAATAATTTAAAGGAGGGGTAACATGAAAGTTGAAATGATCATTTTTATATGGATGAATGCTTTTATAATATTCATCTAATGTTATTTGTAATTCACCTAATAGCTCGCTTAAACTTCGAAATAAAATCCGATCATTAAAAATGGTTTGATTGACCTTTACAGCATCAGTAGAACGATTACGGTCTCGTTGTTGATAAAAACTATCTGTAATTCGTTGACGACATTCCCAGCGCAATGCATTTAATCGTTGTTTTTCAATAAGAAAACCTTCCCCTTTTTCAATACGTCGTAATAGTTTTTTTAACCGTTCCTGCACCACAGGGATAATAAGTTTAAATTCATAAGTTTCCTCACCAAAATAATTCATTTGTGTAGATAACCCTGTGCTACGGGCTAACACTGCGGTTACTGAAAATAATGCTGCATGGGCATGATCCCCCGTATGATCATGCCCATTCATTTCGATTTGCCTAAATTCTATTGTATTATTGAAATTTGTAATTGCCGTAAACAGTTCCTGAGATTTTACAACAGCCTTTTCATCCCCTGAAAGCATGTCTGCAACGGATTGAACGGTTCCTTTAATCGCAAATAATAAATTATCATTTAATTGCTGGCGGGCATGTCTATCTAAATTAAAATCAAAAAATCGTCCAACTACACTATCTGATAATACCCCAAGTAAAATATAAGTGGCCCGCGACATTGCCAGCATAAAAATTCCATCGGGGTTGTTAACTGACCCAAACGCAATGATTGCACAAGTAAAACCTGCTAAAACCATTGCATAGGCTTTAAAACTTTGCATACAGGTTCCAAACCATACGCAAACAGCTAAAAAGAACGTTACCGCCAGATTAAATAGCCATGGTTGTTGTGGAAAGATCGCGACCAAAATAATGGCTGCAATTGCACCAAAAATTGTTCCCACAGCCCGCCAATACGCTTTTGAAATTGTCTCACCACGCGACGTATTACGCGCACAAATCCAAACCGTCATGGGTGCCCATTTGGGACTGTCCAATTCCATCCACAGCGCAATACCCAGTGCCAAAAAGGACGCAATTGTCGTACGCAATGCAAATAAAAATGCAGAACGAGATGGCGCATATATCCAGCCAAAAGACTGTATATATGCTTTTGATAAGATTAAATGCCTGTCCAGCCACGACGTGACTGTTTGTAGTCGTGCCACAAGAAACCTTTAAAATTTTAATATGATTTAAATAAATGAAATTAAATAATAAAACTTATTTACTTTATTCTATTTTTACAACTACTACAAATTTTAAATATATTTATCTATATAAAATTCGTTTTTCAAAAATAAAGATTTTAATAAAAAAGCATATTATGGGATTTTACCTTAAGGAACGATGCGTTTCTATTTAATGCATATGCAATCAAGATCAAAGAAGAGATAGCCGCACTAACTTCTATCCTAACGGCTAAATTACGTTCTGTTTCTTCTCTTTTTCTAAACTTAGCAATTGCTCTATAGGCAATCAAAACTGTTCTTGCATGTTGGCCATATCTAGCCTTATCACCTTTAAACTGAGCAATGCGACGCAAAACCACCCTTAATATATTTTTAACATCCTCTGTCATAATATCGTTATTGACCATAGCCTGTAAACGAATGACGTTTATCCCTATTAACATAACAGCCATGCAACCACGACGATATGTATTGGTTAAATTACTATTTTGTTCCTCACTTAATTGACGCATAAGCATAACAAAAGAAACAGAAACAAAATGTATCCACTTCCTTCCTAGTGGAAGGGTTGTGGAATTAGCCAAACGATGCAATCCGTTTAATAATTTTTGACGCATTTGTCTGCGTAATCGACGCGTATGGTACGGAAACACGATACTATATGTAAATAATGCGACCAATCCACTCATAAATAAAGCCATAGAATCATTTAAAAAAGTTACTTCATCAACTCGCCCTTGATTACTAAATCCTAATAAATAACAAAAGAAGAACATATACCCAGACGCAATTGGGGCATATTTTGGCACACACATTGCCAAGGCCCCAATAGATAAAGGAAAAAATAAAATAAAACACAACATTTCAATAGATGTAATCAACGGCATTACTAAAAAGTTGAAAAATGCACTCGTGATTATTGCAATGCATATCCCCTTAAACCATCCCCTACAGGCAAGGCTAATGTTATCAAACACGCAAAATCGCGAGCATCCCATACACAAAAATGATAAAAACACAGGGGCATTATGCCATCCTGTAATTTCCCAGACTAAGCACCCCATAGTAATAGCAACAAATGCCCGAATACTGTTACGTGCCGCCCGTTTAAAATCAAGTGAAGTTTCCATATGAAACTTAAAGCCATCACGCAAATTTTGATTTTCACTTTTGTCTAATTGTTGCAATGTTGCCTCAAGCTCTGCCAAAACTTCACGTAAAGTTTGATATAATATTCGATCATTCAATGCTCTTTGTGCATATTCAGATGAAATTTGTTTTACCGTGTTACGATCTGTATAAAAACTATCAGCAATGCGTTGACGACATTCCCAGCGCAACTCATTTAAAGCCTGCAAACAAGGGGTAATCTCTTTTCCTGCTTGCAAATGTTTTAAAATTTCATCTAAACAATGAATTGTTGTTGGCAGAATATAAGTAAAATTCAAAGTTTCTTTTTGATTTTTTTGAATATGAATTGAAAGCCCCATCGCTTTGACCATTAAAGAAGAAATCAAAGATAAGGTTGCCCTAGCATGGTCGCCCCTACGACCAATACTACGCATTTCCAACTCTCTAAATTCAATTGTGTTATTAAAGGCAATCACAGAGGATAATACCTGATCAGAACCAGATATAGCCCAGTTATTTCCATTTAATATTTTAACCAACGAGTCAATGGCCTTCTCAATAGCTATTTTTAACTCCTGATTTAATTTTTCATAGGCATTATTTTGTAGATTTAAATCGAACAATCGCGCTGTAAAATTTTCGGCCAATATACCCAAAATAAAATAGCTACCACGCGACATAACCATCATAAAAGTTTCATTTTGATCCCGTACAGTTGCAAACAAAACAATGGCACAACTGAACCCTGCCATAGACCAACCAAAAGAAACGAAATTTCGGCTGCAACTGGCAAACCAACAACATATTGATACCCAAATTGCAACTGATAATTCAAATAAAAGAGGTTGTTGAGGGAAACTAGCAACAATACATAAAACAGCAATCATACCAATAATATTGCCAAAAATAACCCAATATGCTTTGGATAAAATCTCGCCTCGTGATGAATTTTGTGCAACTACCCAAACTGCCATAATTGCCCAACGGGGACTGTCCATCTCCATCCATAAAGCAATCGTTAAGGCAATATAAGAAGCTATCAAATTCCGCAAAACGAAGATAATTGTTGCTTTAGGAGGAGCATAAATCCAACGTAGTGATGGCAGCGTCGTAAACCTAAATGATAGGAGCTTTATAAAATGCACTAAACAAACCTTATCAACAGCATTATTGGCATTTTTAAAAGTATTCTTTTCCCATTCTATACACAAAAAATCAAATTTTAACCTTCATTTCCCGAATGAAAATGATTTTCCTTATCATAAATGCAACACCCAAAGATTGGTTATTTTGCAAGTAAATGTCGATTTTTAATTCTTAAAAAAGAAGCATTTTTGTCTAAAGCATAAGCAATAATAATCAAAGATGAAATTGCTGCACTTATCTCAATACGAACAGCCAGATTCTTTTCATATAACTCGCGTTGACGGAATTTAGCTATGGCTCTATGCGCAATCATAACGGTTCGAGCATGAGGGGCATATTTTGCACGGCGACCATCAAAAACTGAAATTCTACGTAAAACGACACGTAAAACATCATTAATATCTTTGCTCATAATATCGAAATCGACCATTGAACGTAAGCGAATAATGTGTATTCCAATCAACATTACAGCCATGCTGCCGTGACGATACGTTTGAATTAAAGTTGTATTTCTATCTTCATTCAATTGACGCATTAAAACAACAAGTGATTCAGAAACAAAACTGATCCATTCCCGTGCAAGAGGTAAAGTTGCAGTTTCAGCTAAATGATGCATGCCTTGCAATAATTTTTCCCGCATCTGACGGCGTAATCTGCGGGCACGGTACGGGAAAAACAGTCGATACGATGCCAAAGCAAAGACCCCACTCATTAAAACGGCCAGCGAATTGTTAAAATATGATAGCTCATCCACCCTGCCATCATTTGAAAACCCCAGGATATAACAAAAGAAAAAAGCATAAGTTGATGCTATAGGAGCGTATTTTGGCACGCACATCGCAAGCCCCCCAACAGCCAAGGGAACAATAAGTATAACAAATAAAATTTCAAAATTGCTGATAGTGGGCAGGATTAAAAAATTGAAAAAACCACCGACTAAAATTGCTAGACATGCCCCTTTAAACCATCCCATACAAGCCAAAGTTGCATTTTCGAATATACAAAACCGCGCACAGCCCATACATAAAAATGCCAAGAATAATGGACCACGATCCCATCCCGTCACTTCCCAAGCAATACAGCCTACGCTAATAGCAACAAAAGCACGGATGGCATTACGCCACGCCCTTTTAAAATCGAAAGCATGTTTGGTATCGAATTTAAAATGATCATGCAGGGTAATATCTCGACTTTTTTCCAACTCTCGCAAAGCAACTTCCAATTCCGCCAGAATTTCTCGCAAGCTTTGATATAGAATCCGGTCATTTAGCAATTTAGTAGCAAATTCTTCATTTGAGAATTGTTTTTCCCCAAGTGTTTTATAAAAACTATCTGCAATGCGCTGACGGCACTCCCATCTTAATGAATTCAATGCCTTTAACGTATATTCTAACGGTTCACCAGATCGTAGTGCCAGCAATAATTCTGTTAAATAAATTTTGGTTAAAGGAATAATGTGATGAAAATTTAAATTCTGATTTTGAATTTGCTTCATCAAGATTGAAAACCCACTAGCTTTGACCAATAATCCAGATACAGAAGCCAATACTGCTCGGGCATGATCACCACGGTGCCCTGTTCCTTTTAACTCTCTTTCTCGAAATTCGATATTATTATTCAGATTAATAATAGAAGATAATAACCGATCAGACTGTGCAACCGCCCAATCATTACCATCCAACATCTTTGTTACTGATTTAATGCTCTCTTCAACAGCAGTCTGTAAATCATCATTTAATTTTTTATGGGCATGATGATGTAAATTTAAATCAAATATTCGTGCTGTAAAATTTTCGGCTAATATTCCCAGAATAAAATAACTACCTCGTGACATAGCCATCATAAAGGTTTCATTAGGATCATTCACAGATGAAAATAAAATAATGGCACAGCTATATCCAGCCATAACCATACCCAACGCACGAAAATTACGAGTGCAACTACTAACCCAACAACAAAAGGCCACCCAAAACGCTATTGATAATTCGAATAAGAAAGGTTGTTGTGGGAAAGCTGCGACAATACACAGAGAAACAATAACCCCTGTAATATTTCCAAAAATAATCCAATATGCTTTGGATAGAACCTCACCCCGTGAAGTATTCTGAGCAACAATCCAAACGGCCATCATGGCCCACCGTGGGCTATCCAATTCCATCCATAATGCAACTAATAAAGCAATATAAGAGGCAAGAATGGTACGAAAAGCAAAAATAATGGCTACTTTCTGCGGAGCATACAACCATCGTAGCGACTCTAACGTGGATCTACCAACAACCATTACTGTGCCTAAGCATATTTACATTTTTTTGTATTATAAAATAACAATCAAAAATACAAAAAGGAATGAGTCTATAAAATATATGAAATGAATCCACTCCATATCTAATCTATTTGACTCAATCTCGCTTATATAGACGATACGAAGGATTTAAGAAAGCAACATTTTTCTCTAGCGCATAGAAAATTAATATTAAGCACGCAATTGCAGCTGTAATTTCTAACCGTTTTGCAAGATTTTTCTCTTTTTTTTCTCTTTCTCTTAAGCGTCTTACCGCGCTTTTAGCAATCAAAGCAGTTCTACCATATCGTCCCCCACGAAAATGACTAATCCTGCGCATTACAACTCGTAATTCCATTTTTACATCTTTGGATAATACATCATGTTTAATCATTTCCCTCAATTCCATGATATTTAATCCAATAGACATAACAGCTAATGCACCATGATTATATTTTTGGATCAAAATACTTTCTGTCGAAGGGTCAAATTGTCGCATCAACGAGACAAACCAATCCATTGTTGATGCTAGCCATCTTCTTGGATTGGGAAGTGGCAGAACCTCTGGCAACACATGAATGCTACGTACCATTCTTACCCGAATTTGATGTCTTACCTTTTGAGGAGAATAAGGTGCTAAAAAACGAAACGCAAAAACAGCCAATCCAACACCACACAAGATAGATAAAGCACTATTTAAAAAAGTAATCTCATCCATTTTAGCTTGGTTGCCTAAAATAAGCATAAAGGGAAAGAAAATATTAAAACACATTCCTACCCCACGCGTTGGTAAATTGTAAATGGCAAGTCCGCCAATAAATAACGGAATGAAAAGAGCCAAATAGATCATTTCAATTGTATTCGCTACAGCCATTAAAGTTACATCTAATAACGCACTGATTAAAATACCAATTAAAACACCCTTCAAAAACCCAAGACTCATTTTATATCCATTTTCAAATAGACAAAGCCGTCCACAGGCAACGCATAATAATCCTATTGCATTAGGAAACTGATCCCATGCCGTTATTTCCCATAATAGACATCCGCCTAATACCGCAAGAAATACCCTTAACCCATTTCCAGCCGCCAGTTTAAAATTATATAAGGGGGGCAATGTAAACGTAAAATTATCTTTCTTTGGGGGATTTTGAGCAAACTGATACTGCTTTAAAATAACCTCTATTTCGCCCAACAATTCGCTAAGCGAACGATACAAAATACGCGCATCTAACGAGCTTTTAGGAATTACATCGTCGGAAAGGATAGTAGAAGTGTCCTGATAAATACAGTCTGCAATTAACTGTCTGCAGTCCCAACGTAATTGATTCAAAGCATTGAGATGGTGTTGAAAATCATAATCTTTGCTTAAAGAATGAACTAAATTCTCCAAATAAGTCTGACTCTTAAAACAAATGTTCTGAAATGCCTCTTCTTGAGGAAAATGACTCATATAGACCGTTAAATTAATTAAACGCGTCAATACGATGCTAATCGAAGATAAAGTTGCATGGACGTGATCGGTAACATGGTTGTCATATACTAGCTCGGCTTTTCTAAATTCAATACTATTTTGAAATGCAGCAACAGCAGAAAAAACTTGTTGCACTCGAAATGTGGCTTGATGATCGCCTTTTAAGACCTCAGTGACAACCGATAAACATCCAGAAATTGCTTTTAATAAATTGTCATGTAAAGCAAATCGGGCCTTATTATGCATATTAATTGCAAATAGACGTTCAACGAAACTTTGGCATAATACCCCAAGAATAATATAGCTTCCCCTGGCAACAGCGGTCATGAAGACATTATTAGGATCACTTATAGAAGATAATCCAATCAGCGCACAGGTATAGCCAGCTAGAACAAAACCATACGAACTAGAATTTCGAATCAAACTTGCAATCCAGCAGCATCCGCCCATCCATATTGCCATTGTTATGCCAAATAATATGGGCTCTTGGGGAAAAGCTGCAACAATTATCATTGCAATGATTACACCGACAAGGGTACCTACAACACGCCATTTAGATTTTGATATCGTTTCGCCAGGGGAAGTCTGTGATACAATCCAAACTGTCATCAACGCCCATTTGGGACTATCCAATTCCATCCACAAAGCGATTGTCAAAGCAAGGTAAGAGGCGATAATTGTCCGCAGTGAGAAAAAAATTGCCTCTTTCGAAGGAGCAAAACACCACGAATACGATTTCAAATTACTAAAAGGTAAAAAATTCGCTGTTTTTAACCATTCCAGCTTTAAACGATCTTTACCCACACATACACCTTCATCCCAAAATCAATTCAAAACATACTTAGAATCAATATTATGTCTCTTTTTCCGATGTAATATTCCTATAAGTATAAACAGACATGACAATCCAAAGGGAATCCATCGTCCCCCAACGGCAAACAACGTCACTGGTAAAGCACCAGGCAAAGCAACGGCTTTAGCCGCCCTGACATCCCATCCAATCCGTGCCATTTCTCTTCCGTAAGGATCAAAAACTGCAGAAATACCCGTATTCGCAACACGCACAATAGGTATCCCCTCTTCAACCGCGCGTAACCTGACCGCAGCTAGATGTTGACGGGGACCAGCAGAATCTCCATACCATGCATCGTTTGTTAAATTCAACAACCATTTTGGTTTATCATGAATGTCAATGACCTGACCCGAAAAAATAACTTCATAACAGATTAACGGACCAAATGCGCTGATCCCCGGTAAATGGAGTGTATCTACGCCTTTCCCTGGTGTTAATGTTGATCCTGGAACGATATGAAAAGGAATATACCATGGCTGGGATTCACCAAATGGCACTAATTTGGCTTTATTATAAGAAGCAATAATCGCCCCATTATCAGGATCTAGCACCACCGAACTATTATATAAATGTTGTTTTTCATCATAGGTTATTGCCCCTATTATTCCAAATGCTGCCCCTTTTCCACTTTGCATTATCATTGATCTGGCAATAACTTCTATTTCTACATTGCCAGGAAAAGCACTTTCTGGCCAAGCAAACAAAATCGGACGACTAGGAATGATCTGTTCTCTTTGTAAAACTAAGGCATCATGAACACCCTGGCGCGTTAAGGCAAGGTAATTATCAAAAATACAACGGGAATCTGTATTATTGATTTTATCATCTTCAGCGATATTTCCCTGAATTAAGGCAACAATTGGTGTATCCTTCTGAGCAGGAGGTGCAGGGGCCAACCTTAAATAACCTATAAATAACCAACACCCTATGCCACCTAATAAGAGGATCATTCCCTTCCGCCCATATAAAGGCAATAACACTAATAAAACTGTTAAGAACGTTAATCCATCGACACCAATAAATGCGGCCAGTTGAATAAAATAATCACCAACTCTTCCAGGAAATTCCCAACAACTGCCCAATGGATTCCAAGGGAACCCTGTCAAAACAGGATTCCACCATGTTGGCGGTAACAAAATAGCTCTGGACATGTCGCAAATTGTCCATATCCCTGCAAAAACAAATAATCTAAACCACTTCAGCGGGGATATCGAATAATATATTAAAGTTGCCAATCCAGTCCAAAAAGCCAATAAAACTGCGCATAACGGCGAAACAATAGGAACCAGCCACCAAAAATCCTGGGCTCTGATTAAAATTGCATTAACTAACCAAACTAAACCAACTGTATGTAAACCAAATCCAAACCAGTATCCTTGTGCAAAAGCTGCTTTCCAACTAGTTACCGCTTGAAGTCTTAATAAAAGTATAGGAAATGTAAAAAATAATATCGGTATAAAATAAGTTGGAGGAAAAGCCAAAGCTGACATCCCCCCAACAAAAACTAAAGATAATAACCCTTTAAAACCACGAAGGCTAACGATGTTATTCATTAAACGCTTTATATACATGCCCAGATCTTCATCAACAATAGATGAAGACTGTTCTATGTTATTCTAGGGCATCACGCAAGCGACGTTCATAATGACGATAATATTTATCGGCAAATAACTCCGTTTTTACAATAACAGCAACATCTGTTGTATTAAATTGCTCATCAATTACTGCACCATCACCAACATACCCACCCAAACGCAGGTAACCTTTGATCAATGGCGGTAAACGAATCAGAGCACGACGATGATCCAAATGATGAGGGTCTAAACGTTGCATCTCAACATAACGTTCAGGCAATGCTGGCACTCTTAGTGCGGGTGGAGCGAGATGAGTATGATATAAATAAGTCAACCCTTCAGCATGATCATCTAGATTTGTTCCAGGCAAACTGGCACATCCAAATAAAATATCAATGTGGTGAATAAATATATAAAAAGCAATTCCTTCCCACAGTAACTGCATTGCTGCACGTCCACGATAAGCAGGTGCAACACAAGAACGCCCAACCTCTAGTAATTTACCAGGATATTCTTGCAAGATCGATAGATCATATTCACCGTTACTGTAGAATTTACCAATGCTTTCTGCTTTATCTTGAGGCAGCAATCGATAAGTTCCAACAACACGCTCCATTACATCGGTTTTATTATGATCAATTACCAATAAATAATCTGCATATTCATCGAAATCGTCATAATCCCTTTTGGTACGGATTGCTTGCTCACTTGGTTTGGCACCCATTTCTTCATAAAATACACGATACCGTAATGCTCGGGCTGCATCTTTTTCAGCTGCTGATTCAGCAAGTCGCACCCCTAAATTACCTGAACGAAGTTCTACAAATTCGTCTCGTCTTAAATCAAGTGTTAACAATGAACTCGTAGATCGTTTTGCTACCACAACTTTTCCCCTTTAGTTAGCTTAGCTTTTATTAGACTTAGTGCGGCGAGCAAATAATTCCAAACGATGTTGCAACAGATCAAAACCAAGCTTTTTGGCCATAGCTTGAACCAATTTTACATGTTCTGGATCTTCAAATTCAATCACTTTACCAGTATCCACATCAATTAAATGATAATGTGTGCCTTGTTCTGTGACCTCGTAACGCGCTCGACCACCACCAAAATCATGCTTTTCTAAAATACCCTTTTCCTCTAACAGACGTACAGTGCGGTATACCGTTGCAACAGAAATATTATCATCCAAGCGTGATGCCCTTCGATATAATTCCTCAACATCAGGATGATCGTGTGATTGAGACAAAACGCGTGCAATTACACGTCTTTGTCCAGTCATTTTTAATCCCTTTTCAATACATAATCGTTCGATGTGGGATAATGTATCCGTTTTTTCGCGTGCCATAGAAACCATTAAAAAATTAGAAAAAAAACCTTTTTTAAATTTGCTCAGAAAATTTCTATAATGCAAATATTATTTTATGTTTTTTCACCTAATATAGATAAATTTAGAAAAGAACACCTTAATTGTTACGATATATTTTTATAACCTAAAGCGTAATATTTCGAAAGCATTATTATATAATTTTTATAAAATTAATTTTTCTTTATATATCTCATAATAAATTATTTTTTTTAGACATTAAAATTGCATTCATTCCATTTTTATAATAATTTAAACGTTTACCGCACTTTATAAACCCACAACTTTCGTAAAGTCGTATGGCCACGGCATTGTTCTCTGCCACTTCTAAGAAAATAGAACTTACGCGCTGCTCTACAATTTCTTGTAAAAAAGCATTAATAATACATCGTCCAATCTTTTGCCCTCTATAAGTAGGGTGCACAACAAATGTGATAATTTCTGCTTGATCAATGACGACCGAATATAATAAAAAACCTCTTATCCTATATTGTTCGTCAAAATCGATACAGATATGATACTGAGACATTTCCAACAAAGTTTTAAATGCTGATGCGCTCCAGCCCTCTGTTGGTGGGAAACCCGCCACGTGTAAATAAGACAGATATTCCTCTAACCCATTGGGCTGGCTAAAAAATTGGATAGTCATCGATTCTATCCCTCTCACTCTTTTTCTTATTTATTGTGGGGCAGCTCTCAGCCCTTTTTGTGGTAACTTAGCCTCGGGTGCATCGACATACAATGGATATAACTCATTTGTAACCTTTTGTTCTTTGTAATATTGCAGGGCTACCTGTGCGATCATAATCGCATTACTTTCTTTTAAATCAGATAAGATTTTAATGTGGCTAGGGACAAATTCTGATAATGATTGCGCCCCCTCACCAATTAAGTATGTTTCTGTCGCTGGGTATTCGATATCTGACAGATTATAAGCAGTAACTTTATTGGATATATTACTCTCAATAAAAATCCGTCCACGACGGGCATGCGTCACATGCCATACGGATTTATTTTTATAATTTTCTGATAAAAAAGGAAAAACAACTTCGCCTCGACGCAGTGCCACCACTGGACAAGCAAGACCAACCTGTATTCCCAATGCAAAAGCAATTGATGCACGCAACCCTGTAAAAGACCCAGGCCCGATAATTATTGCAATAAGATCAATTTCGTTAACACGCAAACTATCCTTATTTATAAACTGCTGAAAAAAAATCGGGAAACGTTCTGGCCCTCCCTTTAAAGTTGTTTTTTCTTCTGCAAAAACTGTATAATTCTCAAATTCTTTACGAACAACAGTAATAAAATTAGGTGCATCCAAGGAAGAAGAAGCCCCATTTATAACCAATATATTTTGATAATTGCGCTTATGCATTATAATGTTAAACAAGCCTCATCATAATCAAGTCTTGGTAATCGTTCAGAACATTCCTTTTGCTTTGTATACCCTAAACAGATCAGGAAATTAGAACGCCATCCTTGTTCCTCAAAAAAAATTGTATCGACCAATGCATTGTCAAAGCCAGACATGGGCAAGACATCCAATCCAAGGGCTCTGGCCGCTAAAATAAGATAACCTCCTTGTAAAGTCGAATTACGAAATGCCGTTTCTTCTGCAAAAGGAATATCCTCTGCATACCAAGAACGCAAATCAACATCAGGATAAAGTCTAGGCAAAGCTTCATAAAATAACGGATCATATGCCACAATTACAATAACAGGGGCACGAATTGCACGATCAATGTTACCCGAGGATAAAGCTGGTCTTAATTTTTCTTTACTAGCTACATGCGTTAAAAATGCAAAACGACCTGGTTGGCAATTTCCAGATGTCGGTGCTAACTTTATGAAATTATATAGTTTTAATAACAAACAAGTATCGACCTCTTGATCACTCCAATCGTTGGGTGTTCTTGCATCTTCGAAAATTTGTTTAAAAACATCCGCGGGTAAAGAATTCATCAAATTCAACTTCGTTATTAATCAACTTTTTCGACAGAGACCAAATCAGGTAAATGGCGCCGTAAAATCGTTTCAACGCCATGTTTCAATGTCAATGCTGAGGATGGACACCCCTGGCAAGCGCCCTGCATTTTCAAATACACACTGCCATCCTTATAGCCATGAAAAATAATATCACCACCGTCCCGTGCAACAGCGGGACGAACTTCATCATCTAAAATATCTTTAATCTTTTGTACGATTTCTTGATCTTCAGACGAAACTTTCATTTCTGTCTGATCAGAATGTAAAGCCTGTAATTTTATAAGCGGTTTATGGGTTAATATAAATTCCATGATCGTAGAAACGACCCCCCCCCTCAATGTTTCCCATTTTGTTGAGGCTTCTTTGGTAACCACTAAAAAATCTTGACCAAAAAAAATTCGCTCTATCCCATCAAGATCAAACAATGCTTGCGCTAGGGGGGATGCTTCCGCTGCGTCCTTATTTGGGAAATCCATTCCTTGATGATCTTTCAAAATGACTCTCCCCAAAATAAATTTTAAAGCATTCTGGTTTGGAGTTTCCTCAGTGTGGACAATCATAAAAAGTTCCTTAAAACAACGCAATCATTGTATAAATACCAAACAATTCAACCGATATTTATATAGAATTAATATTTCTTTTATGCCTTTCGTCATAAATAATCAAATACATACTGATCCTATAATGTGTAAATAGGTCTTTGTGACAATGAAAACAATATTAATTTTCTGAAGCTGTTTTAAATTTTTATAATTTATGTCCACCCCACACCCATCATAGACTTTCCAAATAACTCTTATTTTGCTTGTAACTTGATTAACCATAATTCAGCTAATTCCGCTGGTACATTCTTGCCTGTAATGGTTTTTAAAAGAGAAATCGCTTTTCCTTTATTGCCAGTATTGGCCTCAACCATAGCATATTCTAATAAGGCAATATTACGATCTACCATTGGTTTTGCCAAAGCTTCTTGCATAATTTTTAAACCATCTGTAATTTGCCCGCCTGCATATGCATCATAGCCTAGCTTAAACAAATCATCCCCTAAGGAATTTTTTCTGGCTTTTTCCATCAATTCAGAAGATTTAGCCTTTTTCTCACGAATAATTTTGCCTAAATAATCCTCAAAGCGTAAAGCACGATCAGCACTCTTGCCAGTAAACACGCCTTTGGCCCGTCCTTTAACCACAACTTCTGATGCGACATGGGGCAAGCCAGCTTGTACAGCGAGTTCAGCCATTGAAATATACTGATCTGCAGTAGTTAATAGTCCTGCTTGTAAGCGTATTTGCCAGATTTCCAACTCAACCTGAGGCGACAGCCCTTTTGTTGCTATCAACGCAGACATTACGTGCGACCAATACTCAGGTTTAGAATAATGAATAGCAAGTTGGATATAACTATGTCTTACTCCGTCTTGATCCCCTAGTTTTTGTTGGCAATTTATCATGATTTGCCATTGAGATTCAGCAGGTATGATTCCCTTTTTGACTTCCTGATCAATCTGCTTTTGTTGCGCTTGCATTGCCTCCTGATAATTCTTATTTAAATAATAGGACTGTATCAATAAGGTCGTCATATTAGGATTGTTTCCACCCGCCTTAAAATAATTCTCTATATAATGAATGGCTTGAGAATAATTCTTGGCACGATAGGCTAAACTCGCTTGCGCCATTGTCGCATTTAAACGTTCAGCTGGAGTCAAACGTTTAGACGCTAACAATCGATCATACCCTGCAATAGCATTGTCTGTTTGATTTTGTTTTTCCGCCAGAGCAATTTGCAACCGCACGATAATGTCGTGCTCATAGGCACTGGGATTAGGAATTGCCTGTGCCTCTTTAATCGCGGCTTCAGCCTGTGCATACTTACCCTGCGTCATTAATTGTTTAGCTTTTTTCAACGGCACAGCCATTGCATTGCTCACAACCTCCTTGGCTACACCGGTAAATGGTGCAGACAACACCACTCCTGAACCAAGAATACTGACCACCATCAAATGACGCATGAAAGAAGCATATTTCATTTTATATCCCTAAGCTCTTTTTTTATTGTTTCATAATGCCTATTTTTTTTACACCCAAACGTTGAGCGTCAGCCAAAATAATAGCAACGGCTTTGTAATCTGCCAAACGATTAGGTTTGATAAAAACAGTCGGCTGATCAGACATAGCAGCAATTTCACGAAAACGTCTCTGCCATGCATCTTCGTTAGGCAATGTCACGTTATCAATAGACACAGTATTATCAAAGTCTATCCCAATGGTTACACTGGGTGGTGGTTCTGTTGTAATTGGATCACCCCTTCCCAACGCCAATTGTACGGACTGTGTTTGCAATGGAATTGTAATAATTAACATCACCAACAAAACTAACATTACATCAATCAAAGGGGTCGTATTGATATTAACAATAACCTCTTCTTCCTCAGAGCTTCTTTGTAAAGAAAGCCTACGCATTTGCACGCTTCTTAATTTGCTCATCAAGAATATCCTTTTACGTTAATGGGGTTTTGGGGGTTGGGTAATAAAATCAACACGCGTAATACCTGCTTGTTGACACGCCTCAATGACTTTTCCAACAAACTCGTATTTCGCATTCATGTCCCCCCTAATTTGAATCTGAGACTGGGGTCGACGTGATGAAACTTCGGTTAGCTTGGATTGTAACATAGAAACATCTTGCAATGGTTGCTCGTTCCAAAAAATTTTGCCATCGCCCATAACAACCAAGGCAATATTTCCAGGTTTAACATCGGTTGCATGACTCATTCTTGTTGGTAGATCTACCTTAACCGCATGCGTTGCAACAGGGATCGTAATCAAAAAAATGATTAACAATACCAACATAATATCAACCAATGGGGTTGTATTTATTTCGGAAACCACCTCATTCTCTGCGCCTTCCATTCCCCCATAATCGCCCCCACCACGGGGGCCGCCCAGGTGAATGCTCATCCAATGTTACTTTCTTTATCTACTGATATTTGTGATGCTTTATTTTGTGGATTACCACCAATTAATACGCACTGAACATCGGCTGTAAAATTACGCGCTTGATCCATAATCACTTTGTTTCGACGTACCAAAAAGTTATAACCTAACACTGCTGGAACAGCTGTAGCCAAACCAATAGCAGTCATAATCAAAGCCTCACCAACAGGACCTGCAACTTTATCCAATGTGGCCTGCCCAGCAATACTGATTGCAGATAACGCATGGTGAATTCCCCAAACCGTTCCAAATAGACCAACAAACGGTGCGGTAGAGCCTACGGTTCCTAGTAACGCCAATCCACTTTGCAAACCACCTTGGATATTATCTAATGAGCGGTGCAAACTCATAGACACCCAACTGTATAAATCAATACTTTCTTGTAAAGAACCTTCATGATGCTTAACGGCTTCAATTCCATTCTCTGTAATATAACGATAAGGAGAATTGGTTCCTAAGCTATCAGCACTTTGCTTTAACGTTTTTTGCTGCCAAAAATCCTTGTTTTTCACTTCCTTATGGGCAGCAGAAATACGACCTTGTTGGACTATTTTCATGATAATCACATACCAACTGCCGATAGACATCAACGCCATAATAATCAAAGTAATACGTGATACGATATCACCACCAGTCCACAAAGCTTTTAAACCATAGGGATTTTCCTGAACAGAAACATCAACGGACACTGTTTCAGCAGGGGCAGAAGAGACTGGACTAGATGATGCAGGCTGAGTAGGAGCAGAACTGGTTGGTGCTGCGGGTTGTGCACCTGCTGCTGGTGTCGATACCGCAGGCGCAGGCACCTGTTGTTGTGCAATGGCTGAATAGCCACCCAAGGTTGTTAACCCTAAAACAAACACAGTTGGTGCAACATAGCGAAAAAAAATATTACTCATGCTTAACCATATTCCTTACAAATCAATAAAGCAAAATACCAAGTCATATTTAGGCTTTGTACCAATTTTAAGCGATACGAACCTATTTTTATCCATAGTTTCTTAATCAGTTCGCTAAACTAAAGCGAACTGCATAGCGATGATTATACTCAGTTACAGGGATCCCATTGCGCATAGCAGGGCGAAAACGCGCCTTGCTTACATAAGATAATGCCTCACTATCAAACGATTTTTCCCCACTAGATCGTTCAATTTTACAATCACTTGTCTCACCGCTGATTTTTATCGTACAAGTCAGTATAACCTTCCCTTCTTTACCAGCCGTCCTCATATCCCTAGGGTAAAAGATCCGTACGCCGTTAATAGGTTTACTTCCAGCTTTTTTCTCTGTTTGATTTCCATCTGATGTCCAAAAATGCCTTAAATTGTATTTGAACCAATTTTCGACAGCTTGACCCATCGTTCCCAGTGACGCAATCAAAAAGAAAATAACTGAAAAAAACATAGCTAGAAGATTATACAACTCTGTCAATCATTTCTCCTTTATTCCCAATGATTTATTCTTTAAAAAACATCTAATCACTCAATCTAAACGTTACTGTATAACGATGCCCATACTCTTTAACAGGCACTCCATTACGCGTAGCGGGACGATAACGTGCGCGACGCGCATAGTTTAAAGCTGCCTCTTTGAAAGAACTACCACCATTAACCGAAATAGCTGTACAATTACTTGTTGAACCATTTGTTTCAACATCACAAGATAAAATAACACGTCCCTCTTTACCAATGGCCTCCATATCAGGGGGATATTGAATTTGTGCACCATTAATCGGACGGCTACCTGCACTACGATCGGGTGGGCCACTTCCTGCTGTCGAAGCTCCTTGCCCCTTTGTACCAGCTTGAGCAGAAAGATTTGGTGATGGCTCTTGTGATGGTTCACTATTTGAAGGATGCGTTACTTTAGGCTTCTTAACTTTGGGTTGTTTAACTACTGGAGGGGGCTTGGGTTGCGGTGGTGCCTCAGTATTAATGGGTGGGGGTTCCATCTCAGGTGGAGGGGGCATAATCATTTCAGGTGCAGGCGGTTGCGAGGAAGCTGCAGATGATGATGAAGCCGATGATGCAACATCAACAATTTGCACCTGCATTGGCAATAATTCAGCCGTAGTATCTTTATCAGAACGCATCAAAATCACTAAGACCCATATTACTAAAATATGAAGTAAAATGACTCCAATAAAACCAACTATGTGCTCAACAGGATGACGCTCGTTCAAATTGACCATTAATCAACACTACCTACTTAACCTAAAATTGTTTTCATCAAGATGCTTGTGCACTAGCCTCTGATCTTGTAGCCCCAACACGCAATGCCAAAGCAGCAGCCATAAAATCGTCTAAATCCCCATCCAAAACCGCTTGAGGATTAGTCTTTTCAACCTCTGTACGTAAATCTTTTACTAATTGATAGGGCGCTAATACATACGACCTAATTTGATGCCCCCATCCAATATCGGTCTTACTTGCCTCTGTTTGGGCGGCTTGCTCTTCTCGTTTTTGCAATTCAGCTTCGTACAAACGTGCTTTTAACATTTCCATAGCGGTTGCACGATTACGATGTTGAGAACGATCATTTTGACAGGCCACAATAATACCTGTTGGCACATGAGTAATTCGGATAGCTGATTCCGTTTTATTAATATGCTGCCCCCCCGCACCAGAGGCACGATACGTATCTATTTTCAAATCAGATTCATTAATATCAATTTGAATTGAATCATCAATGACAGGATATACCCAAACGGATGCAAAGGACGTATGACGGCGTTTCGCCGAGTCAAAAGGCGAAATACGTACTAAACGATGAACACCAGCCTCGGTCTTTAACCAACCATAAGCATTAATACCGCTGATCTGTAAAGTTGCGGATTTAATCCCTGCCTGTTCACCCTCTGTACTTTCCATAAAAGATACTTTATATCCCCGTTGTTCAGCCCAACGTGTATACATACGCAGTAACATTTCTGCCCAATCTTGTGCTTCGGTTCCCCCTGCACCTGAATTTACTTCGATATAACAATCATTACGATCAGCTTCACCTGACAATAAACTTTCAATTTCTAACCGCTTAACTTCTTTTTCTAACACTTGCAGATTCGTTAGGGAATCTTGAATAATTGCTTGATCACCTTCTATTTCTGCAAGCTCTATCATTTCAAGATTATCTTTACATTCACGTTCTAACCGCTGAACCATTTCGATCTGATTCGTAAGGTATGTTCGCTCCTGCATGATTTTTTGTGCATTTTCGGTATCATCCCATAAATTTGGGTCTTCAATTTGATTATTTAATTCCGCAAGACGATCTAAAGCAACATCCCAGTCAAAGATGCCTCCTCAGCAGTTCTAAAGACTGCTCGATCGTTTGATAAAGTGCTTCGCTTTCCGCAGACATATACTCTTATCTTTCAAATGCAAATAATTCTTAACATTACTAACAAGATTTTTATTTAAAAACAAGCTAGATTAGTATAATCCCCCCATACCAATATCTCCACCCTCTGATGATGAAGGTTGGGAAGGCCTGCTATTGATCTTACCCCCAGTATAGGCACCGCCATTTAAACCATCTCCCATTGTTTCCTCTGAATCTGGAACATTCTCGGCCCCCGTATCCGCAGCAGTTAACGCACCTGTTGCAGCACCTCGTTTCAAATTAATACTTGCTCCAGGAACCTGATCTTCTTTAAATGCATCCGTAACCATACCACGACTTGTACTATAACTGGCCATGGTAACGCCTGGTGGTTTAATAAAATCACGTTTGGCGTATTCAGATAAAACTTGTTTCATATAAGCATTCCAAACTGGTCCCGCCAACACCCCACCAGCCATGCCACGACCTAACGTTTTAGGTTGATCGTATCCAAACCAAATAATTGTTACAACATCAGGGGAAAAGCCTGCAAACCATGCATCGTTGAAATTTTGACTGGTCCCTGTTTTCCCAGCAATAGGCATATCGATTCCCTTGCTGGCACTAAAACCAGTTCCTCGTCTCATAACGTCTTCCATCATGGTTATAATTTGATAAGCACTTTGCTCGGACGCAGCACGTTTTCGATTATCGGTGAAACTTGGCAATTGATTAGGATCGTTAGTGTTATTAGCCACTACCCCTTCAGGTCGCCAAATCACCTTACCATTACGATCTTGAATATAATCAATCAACGTCGGATGAACAACAACCCCGCCTGCAGCAATACTGGCGTATGCGCCAGCATGACGTAAAACCGTAGTTTCAACCGCCCCTAAAACCGCAGGTAAAACCTTTGGCATTGAATCAACTTCACCTAACGCAATCGAAAGATTGGCAACAGCCTCCATTCCGATTTGTGCTGCTAAACGAATAGTAACCAAATTGCGAGAATATCTTAAGCCATTATGTAGTACTGTCGGTCCCCAAAAATTCTTTTCATAATTGTTAGGATGCCAATCCCCAACAGAGAAAGGAGAATCCATAAATATCTGAGAGGGTGGAATATCCTTTTCCATTCCTGCCAGATAAACAATAGGTTTAAAAGAAGACCCTGGTTGACGCAATGCTTGGGTTGCACGATTGAACTGTGATTCTGCAAAAGACCACCCCCCAAACATGGATATGACACGTCCTGTTTTAACATCCATCGAAACCAAAGCCCCCTCTACCAAAGGAACTTGACGCAGTGCAACATTGTCCCCCTCAGATAATGGCTCGACCATAATAATGTCACCATCTTTTAAAGGACGGCGTTTTGACCAAGCTAAATCTTTGGAAGTTAGCGCTCCTTGATGTTGTTGAGGATTTTTTTTACTTCCTTCTAACCAGCCAACACTGCCATTGCGAGCATTTAAAACCATTGCCAAACGCCAATTGGGCAAAATTCCAGCTGGAGCTTTTTGTTTCCCTAGAATTTCCACCCATTGCTGGGTTGCCTCCCCCCCTAAATGGGCGACAGCCCCACGCCAACCGTGATTACGATCGTACTTCATTAAAGCCTGACGCATTAAATTGGTTGCTAAAGTCTGATTTTTTAAATCTAAAGAAGTGTGGACTTCCAATCCACCCTGCATTGTTTTCTCTAGACCATATCGATCTATTAAATCTCTACGAACGGCTTCGCCAAACCATTCCGTACCAGGAAGAGGGCCACGACGATTAACCGAATTTCTTGGTAACAGAGGTTCGGCTTGAAATCGTGCTTTTTCTTCTTTTGTAATTGCTCCAGTATCCTCCATACGGCTTAATACGAAGTCTCTGCGTTGCTTGGCTGTAGCTGGGTCACGAAATAAATCATAATTATAAGGTGATTTTGGTAATCCACCTAAATACGCAGCCTCTGCCGTTGTTAATTGATCTAAATTTTTATGAAAATAAATTTGTGCAGCTGCAGCAACACCATAAGCACCAGCCCCAAGATAAATTTCATTTAAATATATTTCTAAAATCTGATCTTTGGTCAAAGACTGCTCAATGCGCATAGCCAAAATGGCTTCTTTAATCTTGCGCTCCAACTTACGATCATTGTTTAACAGCATATTACGTGCTACTTGCTGGGTAATTGTTGAAGCTCCAACCAAGCGTTTACCTTTTACCCGGAAAATATCCTGAATAACTGCACGCGTAATTGCCAAAGGGTCGACCCCACCGTGCGTATAGAAATTCTTATCTTCGGTTGCAATAAAAGCATCTTTTACCCGTTTAGGAATAGCGCCAATCGGAACAAATAAACGCCGTTCAGCAGCCAATTCAGCCACAATATGATCATCATTGGAGTAAATACGACTCATAACTGGAGGCGAATAATTACGAAGACCAACAACCGTTGGTAATCCTCGGATTGCACTTTCGTACTTAACCCAAGCAAATACCCCACCACCAACTAAAATAAACAAGAACAGTCCAGCAATTGTTCC
Organism: Commensalibacter oyaizuii; assembly: GCF_029953265.1. NCBI lineage: Bacteria > Pseudomonadati > Pseudomonadota > Alphaproteobacteria > Acetobacterales > Acetobacteraceae > Commensalibacter > Commensalibacter oyaizuii. The sequence goes on along the minus strand of NZ_JASBAO010000001.1, from coordinate 2,195,742 downwards.
AATCAATAACCGCCAAATCCGATATCGTGGACGACGTAAATGATTTTGTACGGGACGTTTATGATTAGAATCATGCATATCAGGACGCTCAGGAGACATATAAAAAAAGCTCTATTAATTAATATAAGGTATATAAGAAAATCATTATAATTTTCTTATATACCTATCTTCTTAAGAAATTAAAATAATTCAAATAGGGCCATAATATGAATTTTTATTCCTCTTTCAAATATAATTTCACAGATCCCTTACGAATATCCCACTGTTTACGCCCTTCTTCATTCAATTGCCCCCATTCTTCGTCTGATAATTTTATATTAACTGCAGCTGTGTTTTCTTCTAAATGTCTTACACTTCCTGTCCCTGGTATGGGAATCATATTTCCTGAACATTTTAATAACCATGCCAAAGCAATCTGACGAGCAGTGGCATCGTGGCATTGCATTATCTGAGCTAAAACAGGTCCTTCTTCAAAAGTTCCTTGGTCTAGAGGGGCGTAAGGAATAAAAGCAATATTTTGTTCCTTACAATACTGAACAACTGCTTCTGATTCTCGATTGATCAAATTATATTTATTTTGTACGGAAACAACATTGAAAAACGCTTGTGCGCGTTTAATCATTTTTATACCCACCGCAGACAACCCAACATGGCGGATCAATCCCTCCTGTTGCATTTTAGCTATTGCTTCGAACTGCACCTCAGGGGGTGTATCTTCTGCTACACGATGCAATTGCCAGAATTTAATATAATCTAATTTCAATCTACGCATACTCATTAATACACATTGACGTAAATAATCTGGGCTACCAATGGGACGCCAGATATCAGGACCATGACGAGTATGTCCTGCCTTAGTGCCAATTAATAAATTAGAATCATAAGGATATAATGCCTCACGTATTAAATCTTCACTAATATAAGGGCCATAACTATCTGCAGTATCAATAAAATTGATCCCTAACTCTACCACACGCTTCAACGTTGCAATCACTTGGGCACGATCTTTGGGCTCTCCCCAAACACCCTCTCCAACGATACGCATAGCTCCGAAACCCATGCGATTAATTTCAATATCCCCCCCCAGTTTGAATGTTCCTGCAGATTTTGCGTTAAGTGTTTGAACCATTTTCAGTGCCTTTTATAGTGGAATTCTTAACAATATGATGAACTCTATCTATAAATGATAATTATGATCTGTGCTAAAAGATAGCATAGGCAATCATACTCTTTGCCGACAAGAAGCTTTGCCTTTATCAGCAATCATCACTATAGTGTAAACAAATTATTCTATTAGTGTTGATGAAATTTTAATGAAAAGCAACCATTTAAAATAATATCACCTTCATAAAGAAGAATCCAAATCAAACCAATCTAAGGCGTATTATGTCTATCTCCCCTAACATTAAAATCCCCTGTGGCTCGAAAATTGTCATTGCAACCCATAATTCTGGAAAAGCCAAAGAAATAGAAGAATTACTCAAACCTTTTCAGATTCAAATCTACTCTGCCAAAGATCTCAACCTAACTGAACCAGAAGAAACTGGCAGTACTTTTCATGAAAATGCTAAAATCAAAGCGTTATCAGCCGCCAAGGCAGCTAATATGACTGCTTTGGCTGACGATTCAGGATTTTGTATCGATGCATTAAATGGAGATCCAGGGTTATATTCTGCACGTTGGGCAGGCCCCAGCAAAGATTACCCAATGGCTATGCGTTTAATTCACGACAAATTATCCAACCACCAAAACTGGGCAGCTTATTTTATTTCTGTATTATGCATCGCCTTACCTAACGGTAAAACTCAAGAATTCGAAGGTCGCATTGATGGAGATTTCATCTGGCCTCCCCGTGGCGATCATGGTCACGGCTATGATCCTGTTTTCCAACCCGTTAGTTATGATAAAACCTTTGCAGAGATGACCGATGCAGAAAAAAACAGAATCAGCCATCGTGCGTTAGCTTTTCAAAAATTTATTAAAACTTGTTTTTAATCCTCTTGTATTTAATGCTCATCTATGTCTCTTTTGGGTAACAAAGCTGGCACAAAAACCAACGTTGCTACAAGTGTACAAGCTAGGGAAATTAGCAATAATATTCCCATACTGGCAGTCCCAGGATGAGCAGATGCTGCTAGTGATCCAAATGCAGTGCCTGTTGTTAATGCCGAAAATAAAACAGCCCTAGCGGTAGGGGAAGAGAGTGGGTTTTTTATTCCCTCACGCCAATTCATAACAAAATAAATGTTAAAGGATACCCCTACCCCCAAAAATAAAGGTAACGTGATAATATTAGCAAAATTCAAAGGCTGATTAACCAAAACAATCACAATAATTGTCATCAATCCCGATAAAATCAACGGGGCTAAAACCAAAAGCATATCAACGAAATGACGCAAAGCAATAAATAAAATAATTGCTAAAGTGACGACCGCCATTAATGCTGCTATTGAAAATGCATGCACAACAGTTTTAGCACTTTCAATAATATCAACTGAAGTTCCTGCAGCCTGTGGCGCTACGGACTGAACTTGTTTCACAAATGCAGCAATCTGCTTGTTTGTTAAATTACTTCCCTTAGGATACACTTCAACACGATATTTACCTGATTTTGTTTTATAATCACCGACCAATGATTGGGGGATATCTTTCATTGTCGTTGTATTAACCGTAAGCATAGTCTCTATACGATGCAGCAACAACGGTAGGAAAGCAACCATATCATCATTGATCTTCATCAAATCTGCATTGGACATTGTTTTCATTTTTAACAATGCTTTTTGAATCTTATATAGGGCACTATTTGTTGGTATATCTTGTTTTACCGACTCAAGCCCTTGTAACAAAGTGGTCAATGATTTACGCAAATTTTCTGGTGTTGGTTTAGAACCCAAGTTATCAATTTTTAGAGTTGGTAATAAAATGGTTGCTGCATTTTGTAGCATTGGTAATTTAGTATCTTGATCTTCAGGAACAAAAGACCCTAACCATACAACATTACGCACTAAAGAAAGTTTAGCTAATTTTTCACTTATTGTCCGTGCTTCTTGTGCAGAATCCACGATAACGTCAGCCGTGTAAGGTGTTGCATTAGGATCCCCCATCATCAAATGTAACGCTCTCATCCCCTCAGAATTCGCATCCTTTGTATGAAAAGGATCAGCATCGAATGCCACTTTTTGATCAGCCAGTAAGAAGATGCCAAAGGCAGCTATCAACGCACAAACTGATAATATTCCAAAACGATATTTTCGAACTTGAGCATCGATCTTGTACATTTTTGGAAAACCAGCCAATTTTTTTACAATTTTGGGTTTTAATATCATGAGTAAAGCTGGCAACAGCGTCAATGTACAAATGAACGCAATAATCATGCCCACCCCAGCAATTAAGCCTAATTGCTTAACACCAATAAAATTGGTCGGTGTAAAGGCTAAAAAACCCGCCGCTGCTGCAACAGCAGCTGTGAAAATCTGATGTCCTGCTTCTTTTCCGGTTAAAACCAAGGCTTTATAAATTGATTCATTTTGATTAGTATCAATCTGTTCTTGCCCTCGGAAACGTACAGAGAATTGTATACCAAAATCTACTGCAATACTAACAAACAAAATAGCAAAAGATACAGAAATTAAATTTAAAGTACCCACCGCAAGCGCAGCAAATCCTGTTGTAATGACCAAACCAATAAACAATACCCATAAAATAGGAAAAATTAACCGCCACGTTCGAACAGCTAAAAACAACCAGCCCCCAACCAAAACAAACGAAGCAAATAATCCTGTAACCATACCATGTAAGACGGTAGAAAATTCTTCATCATTTAATTGTGCATCCCCAGTAATATAAACCTTTACAACGCCACTTTTGACATAAGGTAAATCCGCAATCGCTTGGCGCATTACAGATACAGCCTGACCAGAAGGTTGAAAAGAATTTAAATTTTGTTTTGGTTTTGCAATAACAATCTGATATTGTCCTGCCATATCAGATAAACGTCCTGATAAACTTTTTTCCCAAGAGAAAGGTTCCGATTTACCTTGAACAGCCAAGGTTAAATTGTTCGCAAACCCATTTAATGCATCATTGTACTGGCTTAAATCGACTTGTTTTTCTTTAATGCCTAAAACCACCATATCCAATGCACCAAATAGTCCCCTCATTGAAGGGTCTGCAGCCAAACTACTTAAGAAAGGTTGGGCTTGGATCATACGATTTAATGTTTCATCTAATATAGGTGGATCCAAAAACATCAAACCATTTTTAACCAAATACGGAGTATTCTCAGGATAGCTTACGAAAGAGAAATTTTTAGTATCCTTGCTTAAAATTCGAACCAACGCTTCTGCACTGACCTCTCCCTCTTCAGGAATATTTCCTTTGATCAAGGCAACGAGCAAATTCTCACGTTGAGGAAAATTCTGACCCATCCAATCAGAACGCTGTTTCCATGCCATGCTGGTTGAAAACATTTTAGTCGTATCTGTAGTAATATCTAATCTTTTAACAGTTATAAAAACTGAAGCGATTGCCAATAGAATATAAAAAATAATGACAAACCAGGCATGGCGAGAACATAAGGCAACCATACGTCCAATAAATACGGACACCATTTTGGTAATTAATCCCTTCTACGGCTTGATTAATAAGAAGAACAACAGATACAGACCTTAATAACATAATAAGGACACTGCTCTTCTAAATAGAAATAAACAATCAAGAACACAACCCTTATGTTTTATAAAAATAGAAATAATTATATGGCTTATCCAAAATATATTGACCATCACATATTAACTGTAAAAATTACTATTTTAATTCACAATGATATATAGTTTTTAGAAGAATATTTCGTCTTTATGCCTTTATTACAATAAACATATTATTACAGAATGCGAGTTTTTTATTAGAATATATTATGAACCACAATATAATTAAACAATCTGAACTTTTGAATTCTATTCGAAAGTGGGACTTATCAAACAACAATGTTCGTGCCCTTATACAAACAGGCTCACTTGTTCGACAAGGTAGTACGGCAGATGAATTTTCTGATCTTGACCTTGAAGTTTTAGTTAGGGACTCATCCTTATTGATTAAAAACAATACATGGATATTTGAAATCGGCCGCCCGATTACAATTTTACATTTAGACAAAAATAGCAACCAAGATTGGCCAATCCGACTTGTAATTTTCGAGAAAAGAGTGAAAGTTGACTTCACTATTATCGAAACGCAACGTATAGGAAAGATGATAGATACAGCTACTACTGACAAAACAATTATCAAAACCAAATTTCTCTGCTCCTTACCGATCCTTACCCTCAAGGGAGCATTTTCAAGAACGTGTAGAAGAGTTTTGGTTCGAAGCATTTCACATCCCTAGATATCTAATGCGAAAAGAGTTTTTTTAGTCAAGCAACGTGACTGGACCATGAAAGAGTTACTACTAGAAATGACAGAGTGGCACGCATTGACAAAAAATAATGGATCCATCGATACTTGGCACATGGGTAAAAACATCCATTCATGGACAGACAGCACAACATTGAAACAGATTCACAAAGCATTTGGACATTTTGACGAACAAGACGCATACCAAGCATATAACGTAACAACACAGCTTTACAGTCGACTTGCTAAAGACGTAGCAAAAATGAATAAATGGACCTATCCAACTCAGGTTGAAGAACTTATTTTGATGCTCGACCCGGTAAAACAAAACGTCTGAAAGAAATTACTTTCAAAGCACGTTATCAATTAGAACTAAGAACCATTTTATTAGTATAAAATACTGTGCGCTATTGTAACCATAACGATTGGAATTAAAGCAGATTACACCATCTTATACTACTAAAAAACAGAACCTTAAAAACAAAAAAAGCGGCCAAACCGCATTTGGTCTGGCCGCTTTTTATCAATCACCTTGAATCATCAATTAAATTTTCTGTAACAAAGCAATACTTTCAATACAAGCCGCAACTGCTTCACGACCTTTATTTTCTCCATTTTCTTCAGAACGTACCTCCGCTTGTTCAGAGGTATAAGTTGTCAGCACACCAAAGCTGATCGGAGTTTCTGTGGACAAAGAAGCCTGCATAATCCCCACCGTTGCCCCAAGACTAATAAATTCAAAATGTGCGGTATCCCCTTTAATGACGCAACCAAGACAGACAACCCCGTCATATTTACCACTTTTAGCTAACTTTTGAGCCAATAATGGTAATTCAAATGCCCCAGGGGCATAAAATAAATCTTTGTTTGCGTCAAAGGGAATAGAATGTTCTGCTAACCACTCCTGTGCGCCACGGCATAAACCACCTGTGACTTTTTCATTAAAACGGCTAACTACAATCGCAATACGCGGAATTTTCGAAAAAACCAAATCTATCAACGCATTTGGAGCTTGTTTAATCATTATTATATTCCTTTAAAAGTATCGTCGATACGTTGAGAAGACAATGCATGTCCCATACGATCACGCTTTGTTTTTAGATATGTGTAATTATGACGATTAGGTTCAATTTCAATTGAAACACGATTAACCACTTTAAAACCCTGCTTTTCCAGCATTTCAACTTTGTTCATATTGTTGGTCAACAAATCCAATTGCTCAATTCCCAATTTTTTAAGCATTGCCCCTGCAACTGACCAATCTCGCATATCAGCTGAAAATCCTAAGCGATGATTGGCCTCAATTGTATCCAACCCCTGATCTTGCAAAACATAAGCAGAGATTTTATTAAATAAACCGATACCCCGTCCTTCGTGACCCCGTAAATATAATAAAACACCATAATCAGATTGACCAATCATCTGCATAGCTTTATGAAGCTGGGGACCACAATCACAGCGCATAGATCCCAATACATCCCCAGTTAAACATTCTGAATGTAAACGTACCAAAGGAATCTTATCCGAGCTCTTTGAAAAATCCCCTTTCATAACGGCTAAATGCTCAATCCCCTTTAAATCAATAAAGGCCTGCACCGTAAAATCTTCACCACCATAAACATTGGGTAGGTGGGCTACTTCACCAGCTCTTACCCAATCAATTGATGAATCAATACGGGTATTATCATATTGTTTGCGCCATTCTATGATTGCAGAAATCGTAACAATAGGAATTTGGTGGCGTTTTGCAAAAGCTTGTAATTGAGGCATTCTGGCCATTGTGCCATCTTCATTCAAGACTTCACAAATCGCCGTAATAGGCTTTAAACCAGCCATTTTCACCAAATCAATTGATCCTTCGGTATGACCATCACGCGCTAGTACCCCATTTGGATCTGAAACCAAAGGAAACATATGACCAGGACAAATAATATCGTTAGGGCTTGCTTCGTCTTCTACCACTACTTCAAAGGTTCTGGCACGGTCCTCTGCAGAAACCCCCGTGGTAATTCCCTCTTTGGCTTCAATGGAAATGGTGAAAGCCGTTTCATGTGGTGAAGTATTATGTTGTGCCATTTGGTACAAATTTAATTGCTGGGCCTTCTTGGCCTCTATTGGCATGCATAAAATACCACGTGCATGGGTAATCATAAAGTTAATGATATCTGGTGTCACGAATTCACCTGCAGCGACCAAGTCACCTTCGTTTTCGCGCCCTTCATCGTCCACCATTAAAACCATTTTGCCAGCACGTAATGCATCAATTGCTGTTTTTAGTTCAGGACTCAGCGTCTCAATCATTTCTGGACTATACATAAATTCTCCACATACTTTGCAATAATATCGACCTCAACGTTTACCTTGTCTCCCAAGGTCAAATGCCCTAGGGTGGTATGTTCCCAAGTATGTGGAATAATCATAATATGAATGATAAATTCATCTGCATTTGCACCATTTTGACCAAGTTCACCGATACCATTTAATGTTAAACTAACCCCATCAATTGCAATAGATCCCTTCTCTACCACGTATTTTCGCAATTGCTGTGGAAAAGCAAAAAAGACCTGATGTGCGTCACCACTTTTTTGAACGTTTACAAAACGTCCAGTTGCATCGACATGCCCTTGTACAATATGACCTGATAAACGTGTTGAAGGTGTTACCGCCCGTTCTAAATTAACCCGTTTCGTATTTGTTAATTGCCCCAGATTGGTACGGTCCAAAGTCTCTGAACTTACAAAAAAAGACGCATTTCCTTCATGGTTGCTATGCGTAACTGTAAGGCATACCCCGTTAACCGCAACACTTTCCCCAAGGGTTAAATCTTTAATTCCGGTTTGAACAACAATTACAATTGCATCTTTTTCACGATTTATCGACTGAATTGTACCCAAGGACTCTATGATACCAGAGAACATAAACCCTCCTTTGTAAGTTGTTGATTTGCGCCTAATAACAATTGACGGGTCGGATACAGATTATGTTTTGATATAACGCTAACCTCGTCATTCTCCTTTTGAGCATTTTGGCGAATGGTCAACCATTCATCCCAAATCTGCTTTTGCCTGATTTCTTGCAATAATTGTGGACCCGCTTCTACCATCGCCCATAATACGCGATGCTGTTGCCAAAGTAATGTGGATAAGGAATCCAAGTCATTACAAATAATGATCGAAAACCCATTTGATTCCGCCTGCTTTCTATAATTTGAAGGCAACAGCTTCTCCACATCGTGACTCTTTTGGCTGCACACTACCAATAACCGTTTAATTTTAGGATGATCTGACACGTGACGCACTGTAAAAGAGGGATTATCAATTGTAATCGTATTCATCCCCGTAACAACGGCTTCTGTCGCACGCCTTAACTGGTGAGCCATCCGCAAAGACCTTACAGAAGTGAAAGTTTTTTGGCCTTTTGGCGGATACATTGACCCCGTAGATGTCAGTGCCTGTTTTACAGTAATCCATGTCTTATGCTGAACGACTGCTTTTGCAAAGGGTGCTAATAGATCTTGGCATTGTTGATGCCAATACTGAGCAACGTCAGAAGCAATATTTTGCAGCAATATCACGTCTTTGCCTGCTTCGCGCAAGCGAACATATCCAGCTCCACAAACATCGGGATTTGGATCCTTTACCCCGATCCAAACTCTTTTTGCTGGCGAACGAATAATCGCCTCAGAACAAGGGGGCGTACGCCCAACATGATTGCATGGTTCCAAGGTTACAATCACATCACAGATTTGATCCCAAACCCCAAGTTCCTGACATTGCTTTAATGCCAAAGCCTCAGCATGTAAATCGCCAGCCTGATGATGGGCTGCAACAGTCAAAATATGACCATTTTTATCTAAAATTGCACATCCTACAGGAGGGTTAGGAGCCGTTCGACCCACGTATAGCAAAGCTTCGTTCACAGCATGACGAAAGCCATTTATAATTTTTTCGGTAAATTCAACCTCGACTTTATTGGTCAGTGTTGAAACAATGCGTGCTTGCATTTTTTAACAGTCCTTAGCTCTGGACGCACGCGGGCACATATGCCAAAGTATTTGTACAAAATTGTAGTACAAACCCGACATATCGTTCTTTCCCATCCGGACTATAACCGTCGGCTTCGGAATTACACCGAAATCTGCTGACCTTATATCTTCAACTATAAAGATACAAGCGCTCACGGGCTTAGAAATATTTCTATCTCATCACCGTCGGTGAGGATTTTCACCTCGCCCCAAGAACGTCATATTTAATTCTAATAGAATCGTTGATACAATTCTTACTTATAAGTTAATTTTTTTTAATCCATTGATCAAGGTATATCGTTATTTTTTTTGATTTTCTGATTACATCCAATCTAATTATCATTTTTTTCAACAAAATGAATTTTTCTACTTGTAATTTTGTTTATAATGTTGCATAGAGAAACCCGTTCAGTATTATTACTTAACCTTAAATAACCAGCCGGATTAGCACAGTGGTAGTGCAGCGGTTTTGTAAACCGAAGGTCGGGAGTTCAAATCTCTCATCCGGCACCATAGAATTCTTTACTTTTACAAAGTAAATATGTTCAATATCAAAAACACAGTTAATAATCAAATCGATAATAACCTAGCAATTTAACACTATTAATAAGCTGGTTATGATCAAATAAACATTTCAAAATAAACGTCAATAATAATTATTACAAATAACAAAAAGATTTTGTATTAAAGTTTTTTACGCATATATAGTTGCGTCTAACTTAAAGTTGTCATATCTATATTTTTTATGATTATATATGACAACACAATTAAATACACGTTGCTCTACTTCATATAATCTATCTAAAAAAATCGAGTAGACAAACAATTTAATCGAAAAACGTTTTTCACTTACACCAAGTATATTATAGAAATTCTACCACTTATTTTATTTATGATTTTTTTTCCTTATTCGATAATTTTTTCTATACCACTATTATAAATATTTGTTTAGACATTTTAAATATGTTACGATATAGTAACTTTTCTGAAATTTTAGGGAACAAAATTTATGTCAAAACTTACTCCTTTTGGTCGCGAAATTCGCAAACTTAGATTAGATAAAGATATCACACTTAGCGAAATGGCTAATAAAATTGGCAAATCCCCTTCTTTTGTTTCTGAAGTAGAAGTAGGGCGTAAACCTATCCCTAAAGGATATGTTGAAAAAATTATTGAAACTTATTCATTAGCACATGAAGAAAAAAATATCTTATTAAATGCTCAAGCATTAACAATGAAGCATATTCCAACAGATCATTTAAATTTGGAGCAAAAAGAAATTGTTGCTGCATTTGCAAGAGTCATTCACCAATTTTCAGAACAAGAATTAACCAAGGTACAAAAAATTTTAGCAGGCCATAAATAGCTACCTCCCCCGCCACGTTTTAATTAATATACAAATTGCGCGGATAATAAATGATAACGGAATTGATATCGCCATGACAGGAATAACCCAAGGGTCATGGCTCTTGATCCACTCAGCGTTGTTTTCCCACCACCAGCGCAGGATTTCAAAGAGGTTCATGGTGTTGCTCTATCCCCCTTGTAATTCTAAAAAGAGCATAGAGATTAATGGCTGAAAATATCCCCCAGCCTATCAAACTAAAATGCCATTGGCCATAAACGGCAATATTCAAGGTGCCCCAAATCAATAATGACGAAGCAAGAAAGGCCGCAATCCCTCTGCCGATCAGGCTTTCATAGCGCAACGCCGTAAACTGAAACAGGCCAAACGCAATAAACAGCACTTCCCATAAATTAAACGGCAATACTTGCAAAAAACCATCCACAAAAGATTGCTGGATAATAAACCCATCAGGGACGCAAAACCCATATATCCCAACCGCCATTAACAAGACTGAGCTCCACCATTCAGCAAACCAATGATCATGGCCCCGTAAACTTCTAGCCAGTTTTTTGAACATGATTGTCCTCCTCTTTTTTAGTAACGGTGGGGGTTTTAAAAGAGGCCAGAACATGAACCACCTTCCACACCTTGTGCCGTTTGCTGGTTGGATTGGGTTCTTTCCAAAACCGTATCACCAACGTACACAGCGTTACAATCGCCGTAATCACAGCCACAATATTTCCTGCAATATCTCCTGGGATCACCCCCAATAAATATTGTAAAACTTGCGTTAATAAATCCGTATCCATGCGTTTTTTCCTATAAAAAGGCACAAAAAAAGACGCTTATGCGCCGTGTTTTGTGCCTGTTGTTTTATGAATATATTAGCTTAAAACGATATTAGTGTTTTTCAAAACATCAGCTATTTGAATGACATTGACAGTATGGATATACCCACCATCAGTGGCCTTAACATTGGTTGATTGCAACTCAATAATATCGCCAGGGTTTAAAGTTATCGTGGCTTTACTGTAATTAATTCCACTAGAAGTATATTTTCCATTCACATTAACCATATTCACAGACAATATCTTTCTGTTCGTGACCAGACCTGCAACCTGCATACGGATATAACCATTAAATGCACTAAAGGATTCCGCCCTGCTGGTTATAGGCGTGGTTGCCACAACATTGATAAAAGCCATATTCGTAGGATTGGTTTTATCTTTAAATTTTAAGGCATCTGCAACATTGTTAAATAAAGTTTCACTGAAGCTGGTGCAAATAATTTCGTTATTAATGACCGTTGCATCTTGACTAGTAACCTGCTGCCACTGATCGCCAACCTTTAAAACCAGATTTTTATTGGTTTGATCATAAGCCAACGCACCCGCAGGAAGCGTTGTTGGAAGCTTGGTATAATCAGATAAAGACATGCTGTTGGCTTGTATATTGCCCAAACCATCAGTTTTCACTTGTCCCTGATCGCTTGTAATAGATTTTACATTTAAATCTGTATTTCCATCATTAGTGACAAAGTTAATCCATTTTTTACCAGTCCACCAAACTGGCATTTGTTTATCACTATCCCATGCTTGAGTATTTTTGAATAATTGTGGATTGGTTGTATCTATATCTTTATAGTCACCAAACGCTGCCATAGTTCTAGATGCAAAGTCAAATGCTGTAACAATTTTTTCATCAATACTCGATAAATTCAATACTTGTAAATTTTTGGTATCTCCGTAAGACATAGCTATACCGATATTAGTAGAGCTTATCTGAATTAGGTTGGAAATATTCGGATTTTCAACACTTATAGAAAACCCAGAACTATCATGTATTAGAGTAGAGTTACTGTCAGAATACGTATTTCTTAAACTAATATTTACCGAACCGGGTCTTGTTAATACTCTACTAAAACCGCCGTCTTTATTAATTAAGTGTATATCATGACGACTTCCAAAGTCCTCATCATAAAAAAGACCTTGAAATGCCGTCATTCTATTACCACCATTCGTGCTCTTAATGGTATGGCTATTACTATCAGTATCAACTGACCACGTTGATTCTATTCCAGCATCAGTATCTTTGGTATTGATATTTATTGGGAATGATAATAGATCACTAAGTTTTTTATCAGTTCCATTAATAGAGGCAATGTTATTTATCGACTTAACGTTTAAGTCAACGGTTCCGTCATTAGTATAACTTACACCTTGGGGACCTGTGTCTCCTTTTGGGCCTTGTTCGCCTTGGGGACCAGTATTTCCTGTATCCCCTTTGGGGCCTTGAGGACCCGTAGGTCCAGTGTCTCCTTTTTCGCCCTTTTCTCCTTGTGGCCCTTGATCGCCTTGAAGGCCGGTAGGTCCCTGAGGACCTTGTTCGCCAGTATCCCCTTTTTCCCCTTGGGGTCCTGTTTGGCCGATATCGCCCTTATCGCCTTTTGGTCCTTGGGGACCTGTGACGGTTCCAAGTGGTCCTGCCCAGTTATTTTGGTTGGTTAGGATGTAGGTGCTGGCGTCGTTTTCTTGGGTATTGAGGTATAGATACATATCGCCTGGGCGTGGTGCGCCGCGTGGATCTTGCAGGCCTGTTTTGTTGGATGGGGCTTCATTGCCGCTGTACCAACGTGAACCTGCATCGCCTTTTTCCCCTTTGGGCAAGGTGATGTCGAGCAGTGCTGCATTTTGTGTGCCACGATTAATGACGCTGGCCTGATCGCCATTGGCAACGTTGCCAATTTGAATGGTTGCTGCCTTGCCATCTTGACCAGTCAGTCCCTGATCGCCTTGCTGACCTTTGATATTCCCAATGGTAATCCATTCCCACGTATCGTTATTGAAGATGGTGCGCTTGATGGTCCAGGTCTGGGTGTTGATCCATAAAACATTGGGATTAGACGGGCCACTGCCTAGATCGGGGTCGGTTTGGCTGGTAATAATGCGTGTGCCATCTTTACCATCTTTACCGTTTGTTCCTGCAATACCATTATCACCCTTTTCGCCTTGAGGGCCAGTTTCACCTGTATCGCCTTTGTCCCCTTTAGGGCCCGTATCACCTTGTAGTCCTTTGAGGTTTCCGGCTTTTTGCCAATTGGACCCGTTATATACAAATAGATCGCACGTTTTGGTATTTAAAAAGCTGTCCAATTCTTTGTAATTGACAGAGGGTGTGGGGTCTTCTTGACCAAAAAACCATAAGGATCCACGGGTTCCCTGATCGCCCTTTAAATTGCTCAGTTTGACCCATTGTTTATCACTAAAGCTAAACAAATCATTGTTGGTGTGATTAAAATATAAATCACCATTTTTATATATTGTGTTATAAACAGGATCGGTTGAGCCTGTGTAAATGATACTGCCAGCCTCGCCTTTTAAATTGCCCGACTTATTCCAAAGATACCCATTATTACCATTGGGAACACTTTCAAATAAATCACCACTGACATCATTAAGCCAAATAATATTTTCCCTAGCATCTGCAAAAACAGGATCACGATTGGACAACAAGATCTGTGTCCCTGCCTTGCCCTCTATCCCTTGAATACCCTGTTCGCCTTGAATACCTTGCGGGCCAATATCGCCTTGCTCACCTTGGGGGCCAACGGCACCACGAGGCAAAACAAAATCTAAAATCGCGTCATGTTGGGTGCCAACATTGGTAATTGTTGGGTCTGCATCAGGATCGCTGGGAATAACTTTGCCAACAGTGATGGTGGCAGCCAATCCTTGTTCACCTTGGGGACCTGTGTTACCAATAACATAATCGCCACAATTCCCATCGCTAATAATCCCAGCAGGGGCAATGGGTAAGGTCACGTCAAACTCGCGCGTTTCGTTTAAACGCGTAGTTACAAGAAACCGAATACCGATTTTGGTGTTCATCACACCACCACTGATACGAGCCTTAAAGGTTTGACCTGATATCACAACTTGATCAATCCCAACGTGCTCGTCCGAAGGCCAAGCACTTACAGCTGTGATCATATCTGTGCTGGCCAAACGATTGGCCAACGAAAACTGATAATATACCGCCTCTGAAGGGGATTTACATTGTAGGGCAATCTCTTTGTTGCCCAAGCACCCTGACGGGATAATTACAATCTGACTTCCAATGCCACATGTCATCTTATCTTTGTTCCTTTATCTATAAAAAAACCGCCCTAATGGACGGTGTATTAATCTTCATTCTTTGAGGTCGATCCTCGCATTAACATGCCCCCACATAACCATGGCCCTCCATCCCCCGGATCAGAAGTGGGCAAAATCTTAAATGCTTCCCTCAACGATTTCTCAAACGCTGTAGGCGGCATAGTGCCCAACCTCGACGCATCTCCAGAGGCTATCCGAATAAATCCATCATCTAACCACAAGGAACACCCATCAGCAGGATCAGTGCGCGGCATAGCTTGGGTCGCGTTTTGTATAATGGACAGTGCCACTTCTGAATTTAATTCATCAAACGTTGCACTATATATTTTGGTTTGATCATTATGTTTTCGAATAACTAAAATCTGATCTGTGGGTAGGATCGTATCCGTATTTTCGATAACCTCAATATCGTGTGACGTCGTTTGTGTTTCCTCGTCACAGATTTGTAAACTCTCTAAAACACCACATTCACATGGTCTTGTTTTCATTTAAATCACCATAAAAAAACCGCTATCATTTAACAGATAACGGTCGTTAATCTTAAGCCCATTTAACGGCGGCCTTGTGTTGGGGGGCTTTTGTTGTTGGGTAAAGGATGCGTATTTATAATCAATGCGTTTTGTCGCTGATGTTCCTATAACTGGCATAATCATTTCTTGGGTAAATACCCCACCAGTATTGGTACGTGCGGTAAACGTCATATAATAACTAGAACTCGCCCTCCCACCATCAATAAAAGCTGTCAAATAAGATCCATAAGGATACACCCCACCAATCACAAGACCTGCCCCATAAACACTAATGCTGCCATGAATAATCTGTTCATTGGTCTCTAACAAACGAGAAAAATCAACACTGTAATCCATATACTCGTTCACGGGTTTTGCCGTAAACGTCGCAATCCCTTTGTTGGCCCGTCTAGAACTTTTGTAAATACGATAGGGATTTAATTTAAATTGAGAAAGAAATTGCATAATACTAAAATTTCAATTCCAAAAAGGTTTGTAATCCCATCGGAGCATAATTAGGATTTGAACCATCTGCATTTTTATAAGACGTTGGAATTAAACGGAAATTTAGATAATTTTTTGTATTTTGGAAATAGTCAATCGCATTTGAATGATTAAAATGATAACCTTTATCCTCTAATCCAGTTTTATCACTTGCCTTCCCTTTAACAGTTAGAGATGTAACATCGCTCCCTAAAATGATCATTTTTCCAGTTCCTTCAATAAAACAATGGTCAAATAATACTGAGTTCGTTCTCCCTCCCCATCCTCCATACAAGTACAGTATATTTTGTGTATTTCTGAAGTTACACCCTTTAAATTCATAAGAAACGAAGGGTGAAAAACACCCTCCCCTTTGCCCTATGCTAACATTTGGACCTGGCATTACAACAAATTCTATTCCCGAGAAAGAAACAAATGAACCTGTATCCCCATTAACATAACCACAAATAATAGAGTGAATTTGCATATCTTCACCGACCGGAATATAAACAATTGGTCGTTTAATCTCGTTGGTAAGCCACACATTAACTGCTGCTTGTCTTTGGTCATTCAATTGGTAAACTTCATTATAAATATCGTCCTGACCATACGGAAAGAAATAAATATGTCGTCCCCCTACAGATAGTCCACCCGCCAAATGAGCATAAAGCTCTGTACGATTGTCATGCATTAACGAAAAAACATCATCGTAATATAAATAAATATGACCTGACCCACCATCAGGAATTAACGATATTGCTGTACCAATATCTTTTACAGGTTTTTCACGTGTTCCTGGATTTTTATTGTCGCCCGTCGAGGGTTTTACATAAATAAATGTATTGGCCCCAACAAGTTTTGTAACAATTCTAAAATTCCTATCGAGATAAGAAATATTATCAGCATCATCAGAAAGAATAGTCTTAATGGCCCATCCATTTCCAGGTCTTGAATAACTGATCCAATAATCGTCACTACTTGCACCGCTATCAGGATTAGATGGGTTACTGTCGACCATATTAATATAGGAGACATAATCAAAACGCGTTGATCGTAATTCTATCCCCTTTGGGTATCCGCCTATTCTATCGCGTAATTCCTGATTAAAGACTGGTAATCCCCCCGCTTGTGTCCATTGGATGCTTTGGGTGATTTTGTGTAAGATGCCGTTATGATCTTGCCCCCACGGGGGGGTGCCACCTTGCAGTACGGATTTCATGGTTGTGTCTGGAAATCCTGACTGAATGTCAGCCCTGCCATTGGCATGATCGGCTCCTGTATCGGGCACGTCAAAGCGTTTCCCGTTTTCTGCCCATTTCGACAAAAAGGGATTGGGTCTGTTTAAAGACATAAAAACCTCTGTTATTTTATAGAAAATTCTGTTTTTAATTCCACACCTGCAGGTTTAAACAAAAGACCTGCATTTAAAATCAGTGCAACTTCATCAGTATTAGGGATCCAGTTAAAGATAATCGTCATGCTCATATCTTGATTATCACGAACATAAAGCTCGTGGCCCTTTGCCCTATCACCAAAAACCAGCATTAATATTTTATTGAGATCCGATGCTGTATAATTGCTGATATTGGCATGGGCTTTGGCAAGGATCAGTTTTCGAAAATTACCATCATCAAAGGTGATTTCCCCCTCCAACTCCTGCAAATCACGAAACATCCCCAATGCCGTACGTCGGTCTCCATATTCCGTTAAAGAAGCGTTAAAGCCCGTATCATCATAATAAGGTCTGGCCAGTAACAGCGTTTCCTCGTTATATCCCCAAAAGAACCCCGTAAACGTCTTGACCGTTCGGTTCACCCCAACAATAATACCCCAAATATCCAAACCATAGCCTTGGGCCGTGTCGATATTCCAAATATTATTATAAAACTCGGTGAAAAATGCACAGACTTTGATATTTTCGCTGAAACTCTCAATTAAGCTTAAAAGCTTAGGTGAATTGGCGTATTGGGCAATCACCGTAACCATAGGATCAAGACAAGGTGGCGGATCATTGGGATTAAATATTAGATCATCAGCCATTAAACGTCACCGTAATATCGTCTTGGGTTAAAACGGGCATTTCGTTAATATTCATTTGCACCGATGCCCCATCCCCACCATTGCGCCCAATTTGGACAGAGATAATTCTGGTCCATGTGCCGATATTTTGAATGGCTGGATAAAAATCCGAAGCCAAAACCTGGCTGCCAATTCTTGGACGTTTGGATCTATCCGCCCCCGTAAAGGCTGCGTATACGGCCTGTTTAATCTGATTAACTGCGTCGTTGGGCATAAACTGGGGTCTGGCCATAACGACATTGAATTTCAAAGAAATATTATGGGCATATTGATAGGTCATGCTATAGGTCGGGGGCGTCGAATACAGACCACTATCGTCCTCTATCACAACCGTTGTATCGCCATTCATGGCACAGCCAGGTGGCTTTTTACTCCAGATGGCTTTGGCGATTGCTTGTTGGTTTTCTATACTATTAAGTGCCGCAACGCAGACGTAAATCGAATGCGGTTGCAATAAAACATTGCCTTTGACGATGGCCTCGCCCGTGCTGTTTTCAGTAACATATGCGTCTTGGCAAATCGGATCATGATGATCATCAACCAAGTTAAGCAATGCCGCCATCACACTGTCCACACTATTGACCGAGTTCTGGGCCACGGATTGTCGTCTGCGTTGTTCAAATTGCTGTTGGCTTTCAACATTACGCCCAATAATGCCAGGGTTGGGATTATCGACACTGTCCCAGCCTGCTATCATTTGATACATCTGTAAATCATGTTCAGGGCAGACAATGGGACCTGACGTTTGACAAACAAATGTCACATCAACCGTGCCATTATCGCCAATAACATACGTCTCCTTGGCCGCATAAATATTGCCAGAACGATCTTGAACCAAGGTTCCAATCCCAATCTGAACCCCAACCTTGCCAGAACACACCCCAACAACCGTCGTGTTTTGAGCCCCTATGCGTTCAATAAAATAAATCCGTCCAATCCCGTCTTGCATGCGACCCATCGCATAACTAGGGTCAACCTGATTAACATAATAGGCCAGCAAGCGATTACGGTCAGAAATAATGGCTGCCATCGACGTTGCCAGCTGGCCTTGAGGGGTGGATAATAAAAAATCACCCTGAGCATTATAAAAGTTGAGTTTGTTATTAAAAGCGGTTTGAAAATCTTCAATCACCCCATTTAAAATATCATGCTCTTCTGGTAATAAAGGGCCCGTATCCCCCCATTGTAAAGTCGGAACATTAGTATTCGACACGCAACACCTCCCCATCTTGGCTTTTTAAATAAATATCCCCATGCAGCACACGATCCTCATCAACATATAAATCAATATCAGCATGCCTAATCCCATCCACACCATTGGCACGATCCAACAAAATATTGCGAACCAATCCTAAATTCGTATTAATCCCCAAAACTTTGGCAAAATGTGGCGTGCCTTGCGAGCGATCATACCAACCCTCGCCCAAAAATAACTTGATCTCATTGGCAACCGTCTGCGCACGCGAATATCCATACGTCCCCGTAACCCCAATATTCCCATCACGATCAACCAATAAATCCCAGTCCTCCGTCAATAATAAATCCATTCCATCACCCCATAAAAAAACCACCCAAAGGGGTGGCTCGTGTTTTGTTTGTTTTTTTTAAAAATGATTTAGTTGGGGACTTCTGTCGGTTTGCCCTCTTTAATCACCATATGTTTATGATTGTTGAATGATATGCCATGAATCACAGCATCTTGACCAACTGTTACTTTTTGATCAATGTCCATATTGCCAGTAATTTTCACATTACCATCAATAGATACATCTCCCTTAATATTTATGTTACTAGCTTGCACTTCAACAAGATCTTTAGTGATCTTAATATACGTTTTGGGTTCCTCGTATAAAAGGGAGGCTATATAAATACCATCGGATATAGAATGTTTACGTGAACTTGCAGGAAGAGATTTTTTCTTGGACTGGATTACATGGGAAATATCACGAGCAGCAAAAACAACCAACCCTTTATCCCCAACCTGAGGGTCAATGATCATCCCATAATCCCCAGCTTGTAAGCGAATATAGGGTAAGCCACTAATTGGAGCATGATCCACAGCCCTTCCTTCGTTATCTACCATTGTTACTAATGGAATAACATCAACTGTATTATGATGCACAGCCAACACTTCAACTGGCATTGCAGTGGATATACGACTTAGGGCATTATCAATAATACTGACCAATGTATTTAATTGGCTGTTACCTTTATTTGGATTCATCATACTCCATTACTCTCTTTATTTTTCTTATATTCTTTTGCCAAGCCAATCGTTGTAAACCACGATCCATTAGGTACAAAACAGGATAATTCATGTTGCATGGAAATCATGTATCGCCATATACCACATGCAGGTTCGTATACTGAATTCACTTCAACCTCCTCTCCAAATGACAATGTATTGGAAAAAATTGATCGCACTGTGATACCATTGTCTGCATAAGCAGGATACCCAACCATTCCCGTATTTGAAGCTAAATATCTCGACGAAAACATTTTTTTGATTTGTTTTTGACTTGCAGTAACTGCTTTTTGTTCCGCCTCGTTAATAGATTGATCCATTGGCCAAATATATACAGTACCATCTTGTATATTAAATCGAAAATTACCATCGGCAGCACATTGCCGAATTTGTTGGACAAAATCACCATGCAAATTAATATTATTAAATGCTGCCTTTACACCGTAATTTTTGAATTTTAAAAATAAATGTTTATCCAGACCCTTGGCTAATTTACGATTATACGTATCAATAATTTTTTGAAATATATGATCAACAGAAACTTTACCTGAAAAGGAAATAGAGTCAGCAGGAATTAAGTTTAACCCCCCCAAGACCATTGCCCTTACATGAAAAATAATATCAGGGGACGAACCATAATCGGTATAAGCAACGGTAATCCCCCCTTCGAATACCTTCCCATACGTCCAGTTATCAGTAGTACCATCACCGTAAATGCTGGCGTAAATAATCAAATACCCACCAAAAGTAGACGTCTTGTTCCCGTACTGCCCCATCGTTGTCAACGTGTTCATCAATGATTCGGCCATATTATAAATGGTACATTCGCACTCTGGTAGGCTGTTACCACTATCATAACGAATAGAAGCCGTTGCTTTTAAACCCTCAACTTCTAAAACAGTTTTACCATCATCGAATACTTTTTGATTACCATATTGATCAACACCATTAATAAAGACAAATTTTAAATATCTTTTACGAAAACTGTTAATCACTCTGCTTCGATTTTCGATAAAATTCTGGGATAAATCGCTGGTTACTTGATCCATGATTATAATCCTATCTTATCGTCGGCATCTTCTTCTAAAAAATATAGCAAAAAACGATTGTTAAATCCTGTATATGAAGGGTTATCAAACCCTTCTTGATCGACAAACATAAAATCACCAGGAAATCGAACATAAGCAGAACGAATAATGCGTACCCGATCAAGACATAACAACCCAGTTAACACAGGATTAATTCCCTGATACACATCCAAAAAGACGCCTGCCTTGCCCCGATCCAATAAACGAAAACGATAAGAATACTCTCTAAAACTCAAAGAAAATTGTTGGGCTTCAACTGCATTAATAGATATCAATTGCATAATTCACTACTTTATCCTATGGGGTTTTCATTGCTGCTTGCTGTTGATTTCCTGTTACAGCCTTGACTTCTAAAACCCCTTGATTTTGACTGTCATTACTATATTCCGATGCCTGAAGTATGGTACTAGGTTTGGGCGCAATAAGTAACTCTTGAAAACTGACTTGATACTGGACTAACTGTGTTCCCTGACTGGCACTGCGATTAACAGAATGGCCAATAATTTTTATATGATTGATGGTCAATTCAGATGTATGTAATACATATAACTGATTAGACGCTTCAGCTGCTTCCAATGCTTTTTCGAAAAGCTTTCTTTGTTTTTCAGTGCCCGTAGAAACATAGGTTACCTGTCCCTGACGGGGTTGCTCGACTAAATTAACAGCCATAACTTTGCCTAATTCAATAGGGGCAGTCGTAACGTTGTAATTTTTACTATAATTAAAGGCGGTAACACCTGCCTCTGCGGTTTTATCACCGCTCATAAAACTTATTGACTTGTCGAAAACAGAAATTTCTTGTTTATTCAAAGAATTTTCGTAAAACGCATTACCATTTGCATCAAAAATCCCAAATTTTGATTTTGAATTAACCAATTGGTTGATCAATTTCCACCCAGCACTCTGCGCATAAGAGGATAAAATTGATCCCACACCTATTCTTGTTGCCATAATTTGCCCTAACAAAAAAGGCATCTTTAAATAAAGATGCCTTTCTATTTAATTTTAATAATTGTAATAATAATTACTTATAATTCTATGATATTTATCCGATTTATTCTTAATATATACTTAAAATTATTTAAATCGGATAATAGATACAGTTCTACGATTATAGGTATTAATATAGCATATTTTTTCAAAAATATCAACATGATCATCGCAGCGTCGAAGCAGAAATACGGTGCCTAATTATGAATAATATTCATTAAATTTTATATATTATTTTATTTATTAAAATCATGACCAATTTATGATATCAATACAAAACCGTAATTTATCACACTCAAGGACAATATGAATGAAAAAGATCTTGCTTATCCTTGCCGTCATTACCATCTCCACACAAGCCAGGGCAGAAACATTCCAAAAACAAATTCCACAAGAAAGAGTTCAGGCCGCAATCGATCTGATCGCTAATGCCACATGCAAAAAAAACCTAAGAGAAGGGCCACGTGCGGTTTATGAATGTTACAAAAACACCGACAAGAACAGCCCCCAATTTGAGGTTTGTATGCTGGCCGATATGTCAACATCAAACAGTGCTAGAATCTACCAGGAAAGGCACGATGCCTTGGGAGACCCAAACCCCTATGAGGGAATACCTTTTGTCGATAATAAAACCTTTGTCCGCCGCATGGCCGTTTATCTTTTTTTACCACGTTTCCATAGAATGGAAAGACAAGGAATTGATGTCGGAGATTATTTCGGATCAAGTATCGATAAAGTCACAGATGGTATCAATGCAAAATGCAAAGCGATGGAACCTTAGATCCATCCCCCTCCTATTTGTCTGGCATCACGAGTAGGGGTGACAGCATTTTCCTGATGGCTTAGATGTTTGAATTTTTGAAAAACCAGTTGTGCCACCTGCATTGGATCACTGTTAGAGGGGGTGACATTAATGGTGGTATGATATTACTGATTATTAATGGTTTGCAGTAATTTTTCAAATTGATAGGCATGGTTCATGTCCGTTATCCTTCCCGATTGCGCCGTGTTTGTATGATCCTGTTTGGATGGCGTATTGAAATGATCGTTTGCATTGGTATTCATGTTCATAAATAGGCTGTGATTTATTATACGATTTCTATATTTTTATCCTTAGCATCATTATAAATGTCTTGTGTTATTTAATTCGTTACCAATTTATGATATCAATACAAAACCGTAATTTATCACACTCAAGGACAATATGAATGAAAAAGATCTTGCTTATCCTTGCCGTCATTACCATCTCCACACAAGCCAGGGCAGAAACATTCCAAAAACAAATCCCACAAGAAAGAGTTCAGGCCGCAATCGACCTGATCGCTAATGCAGATTGTAAATACGGGTTAAAGGCAGGCGTCCGTGCTGTTTATGAGTGTTATAAACACACTGATAAAAACAGCCCCCAATTTGAGG
Organism: Commensalibacter oyaizuii; assembly: GCF_029953265.1. Lineage (NCBI taxonomy): Bacteria > Pseudomonadati > Pseudomonadota > Alphaproteobacteria > Acetobacterales > Acetobacteraceae > Commensalibacter > Commensalibacter oyaizuii. The sequence goes on along the minus strand of NZ_JASBAO010000001.1, from coordinate 2,172,015 downwards.
TTTGTATGCTGGCTGATATGTCAGTTTCAAATAGTGCTGGGTATTACCAAGATCGTCACGATGCCTTGGGAGACCCAAACCCCTATGAAGGAATACCTTTCGTTGATAATAAAACTTATCTTCGCCGAATTGCACATTACCTCGCCTTACCCCGTTTTAATAAGATGAAAGAGCAAGGAATTGATATAATAAAATATTTTAAACCGAATATCGATAAAGTCACAGATGGTACAAATGCAAAATGCAAAGCTAAAGAACCCTAGATCCATCCCCCTCCTATTTGTCTGGCATCACGGGTGGGGGTGGCAACGTTTTCCTGATGGCTTAGATGCTTAAATTTTTGAAAAACCAGTTGTGCCACCTGCATTGGATCACTGTTAGAGGGAGTGACATTAATGGTGGTATGATATTGCTGGTTATTAATGGTTTGCAGTAATTTTTCAAATTGATAGGCATGGTTCATATCTGTTATCCTTCCCGATTGCGCCGTGTTTATATGATCCTGTTTAGATGGTGTATTGAAATGATCGTTTGCATTGGTATTCATGTTCATAAATAGGCTGTGATTTATTATACGATTTCTATATTTTTATCCTTAGCATCATTATAAATGTCCTGTGTTATTTAATTCATTCCCAATTTATGATATCAATACAAAACCGTAATTTATCACACTCAAGGACAATATGAATGAAAAAGATCTTGCTTATCCTTGCCGTCATTACTATCCCCATGCAGGCCAAGGCAGAAACATTCCAAAAACAAATCCCACAAGAAAGAGTTCAGGCCGCAATCGACCTGATCGCTAATGCAGCCTGTGGACGAGGGCCAAAAGAAGATGTTCGTGCAGTTTACGAGTGTTACAAAAATACGGATAAGAACAGCCCTCAATTTGAGGTTTGTATGCTGGCCGATATGACCGTTTCAAATAATGCGAGAATGATTAAAAAAGAACAAGATGCTTTGGGAGATCGAAATCCATACGAAGGAATACCTTTTGTTGATAACCAAACTTACCTCCGACGAATGGCACGCAACCTTACGCTGCCACGTTTTAGTAAAATGGAAAAACAAGGAATAAATCTTATACAATATTTTCAATCAAGCACAAATAAAGTGATAAAAGGTATTAACACGAAGTGCAAGACCATTAATCATTAAATCAACCCTGTTCCCATTTGTCTGGCATCACGAGTAGGGATGACAGCATTTTCCTGATGGCTTAGATGCTTAAATTTTTGAAAAACCAGTTGTGCCACCTGCATTGGATCACTGTTAGAGGGGGTGACATTAATGGTGGTATGGTATTGCTGATTATTAATGGTTTGCAGTAATTTTTCAAATTGATAGGCATGGTTCATGTCCGTTATCCTTCCCGATTGCGCCGTGTTTGTATGATCATGTTTGGATGGTGTATTGAAATGATCGTCTGTTTTCATGTTCATAGCACCCCGTTGATGCTTCATCAATTGAGGTAAGCGGGATCCAGAAAGGGAACTATGCAGAGGGAGATCTTTACGATTATGTTGATTTTCAGGTAGTAAATCACCCGCGCCCATATTTTGTTTAATATACATGATCACCCCCACTGCAGCGGCGCCTGCTGCTGCTGCCTCGGCGGCACCAGTACCCACAAGTACCGCCGCAGCCCCCAATGCGGCCACGCCCAACAAAAATTTACCCACCGCATCCACATAATTTTGATGATTGGCTGGTGGTTGATCTGATGAATGTTGTTCACGCATTTGATCAGGACTGTCAGTTACTGGTTTGTTGGGCCGAGGGGGTATTAAGCCCTGTTGATGTTTGGCATCATTATTTTCTGGCACCATATTTCCCTGTAGCGCTGGCGTTTTATATCCCAATGGATCTATTTTATGATCGCGGTCGTCCTTGTCCTTGTCACCGCCGCCGTTGTCGTCCATTTTCAATGCACGCAAAGCATTGATCAGTTTATAAATAAAATCCAAATATTTATAGGCTTCTAACCCCAAGGCACCGTATGCCTCTAGGTTGGATAATCCCTCGTGATGATTATTCATCACCTCTGTCACTTTTTGTAATACAAAGCTAAGCCAAGGTTGTGCCGTTGCCACAGCACCATAATCTACCATTGTTTTCGTGGTTTGTTTTTTATTTACATTATAATCTAATTTTTCAATTGCAGGTAAATTATCAGCCTCTTGTTGACTATGGAAAAGTTCCTCTTGCTTTTTTTTCTGCAACTGGCTTGTCCCAGAGGGATCTTTTTGGCTGTCTTCAACAATCATTCGATAAATGGCAAAAGTATTTTCACCGATTACTGCCTCTAGATGTTTTAACAATTCCCTTGTATTTACTGGATTTTTTTTGTCAGATGCTGCTTTTTCATAGGCCTGAATTAACAGCGACAGCCGTTCCATGATGTCGTGCCCTGACTTTAACAATTCAGGTTGATATTTGGCAAAAAACCGGAAATCCTCGTAATCTTTGTCCTCTTTTAGGGTTTTTCGCCCTTTTTTGGTTGCTGCTAGGTTAGAAATATTATTGAATTTTGCAGCAATCGCTATGGATTTATCATCGTCAAGATTATATCGACGCAATAAATTTACAAAGTGCAACAGCGTCTTTGGATCTTCTTTCATGTACTCGGCCGTCCATTTGATTTTTGTTGCACTGTGGGCGGTATCAAACATATCCTTTACGGTATATGTGGCCTCGATCAATCCTTTGACTGCGGAACCAAAATCTTTAAAGGCTGCCTTTTGTTCTTCGGTAAATTGTTCCCATTTCGTCATTACCTGCATAAATTTTTCTGAATATTTTATTCCATTATCGAGTAATGTTTTTAATTCGGGAAATTGCTGGGATAAATTATTGGCTGTAACCAAGGGTGATCCATTAATCATCTTTGTATCAATGACCAATGGCGGCTGATAATTTACCTTATCTGGTAATATTTTGGATACGTCGTTTACGGTTTTTCTGAAATCGTCGACAGTTTTCTCCAAATTCACTGATGTTCCTTGGATCCAGCCCAAAAAATGTAAAATATCCTCAAATTTTATTCCTGGTGATTTAAAGTTACTGATTATATTTGGACCTTTAGGCATGGTTTATATTTCGCTTTATTTCTTCACTAATGACAAGTTCGTTATGATTTTTAATCCATATCATTTCCACAAAATCATAAAGATCTTTAACACCATAAATGGTTTTCAATTCATTAAGGGTTGCCAGACCTGATAAAACCACCAATCCTATGGTTTGGGGGACGTTTGGGGTGTATCTGATTTCTGATTCTCTATAGTTTGATTGATTGTACTGATAAGTTGGGCTAGGTGTGGCCTGCTGCCTTTGATAAAAAAATCAGTGTGTAATTTGAATGCCTCCCGTTTCAATGCAAAGATCGTTGATGGCTCTTCGATATATTGTGAAAAATTATTTGATACGGGTTCGGTTAATTCGGTTTGCCCTGGGCTTAGATAAATAGAACAACAATTTAATAATGGTTCCATAATCTGTTTTAAAGCATCGAAAGGCAACTGAAATACTAATGAAGAAAAATAAATCGATAAATATTCTGTGGCTTGACTTATTGTGGCCTTGCCCTCACCCTTTTCTTCGATAACTTGTTCGACTGTTTTATTTTCGCTGAGATCTTGAATATAGGTATAAACAACTGGCAATAACAACAATAAATCCTTTCGATCGACATTTCTTAAAACTGCGTTTATTGTTTTTTCTGCCCATTCTTCAGTATCGAATGCTGACATTTCAGTGATTTTAAATAATTTTCCCTGATCCCTGCCAGGTTCAGTAATTTTGATATCTGTTGTTCTACGTGCCATCTATTTTCTCCAATTTAAAAAAGGCACTGGTGTGCAGTGCCTTTTGATCAATCATTTATACTTTATTAAGGAAGGGTAACGTATTCCCTACATTTCCAACGTTTCATCGACGGATTCAAACCTGAATTTACAAGGGACAGGTTGCAAGATTTTTGCGTGTGTTGGAATAGATTGCCAATCAATCCAGTATCCGTTGTTTAAGGCAAAGGTTTTGCCTTGGGATGGAACAATCATAGTGCCGTTAAACTTCATCGTTTCGCGCTGCACTTGCATAATCTTTGCCAGTGACTGTAACGTTGCCAATGAATCAGAGGCAGCAATAAAGGTAATGGTTAATTCTACCGTTTGTGCGGTTGCCAAATACCCCCCGTATAAATTACCCTCCATTGAGGTTTGGGTTTCCACCATATTTTGTTGAGAGAAACTAAAAGGGTTATCTGATGTCATTCCTTCAAGACTAAGTGGAACGCCAACCAGTGGGGAAACAAACCCTGTTGCTGTCGAGCCTAAACCTACGGCGTCGGCTGCTGTATTATTTACCCAAGGATTAGATGCGATTAAGGTCAATTTCGTGTTAATCGCTGTAATTGTTTTATTTGCTGACATGTTATTGAATCTCGATGCTGTTCATATTAATTTGCTGGACGGATTGACCATCGGTATACCAAAAACTAATCGGTGGTGAGCCACGTTGAACCCTGACTTGGGGGGTAACGCGCGCCATATCAACCTTAAGATAATACCCCGTTGACGTAATATTATTAATCTGCGATTGGTTTAATCCAGCCTGTTTTAAAGCCTGGACTTGTTGGTCTGAAAGCCCAATACCCGTACGAATGGCACCAAAGTTCATAAACTGGTCAATGGCGGGTTTAATAGCGGTGGTTAAAATCCCCTTGCCATCAGTATTGTATGGAATTTGCCCCTTGGCCAATAAGGTCAAAACAAAATAATACTGAAACAGGCGACGCATCCAAACTTGGCAATACCAGCTGTCCAACCATAGATATTGTCCTGAAATACGACCTTCATACATAAAGGTAAAATTAGAGGTTGCAGATGCCCAAATACCGTAGAAATTATAGCCATTGGCTTTTAATGCCAGTGCTTGGTCTTCATCGGTAACATTGGCGGTCAACAAAGAACTGCGCCTGAATGCCGCGGTAAAGCGACCGTCCGTTTTGGTTAAATCCCAAGCTGCAGGATATCCTGCAATAAATGCACAAAGCTCAAGATTATTATAAACACTTACAACGCCCTCATATCCAACAGCAGCTACTTTTTCGGCAAATGATAAACCTTTGTTAGGGAAATACGCGTTATTGTTACTGTCTGACAAAATAACACATACGTCGTCTCTCATGGAATGTGCCCATTTAGCAAATTCCATTTTTTGTTCGTCGTTTACTTCCCACGCCAAAAATACAGAACAAAAAGACAAGTTTTGTTTGCGTAAAGTATTTAATAACCCAACTACACTTGGATTAGAGACGGCAACAGACTGCACAGCCCCCTGATCTCGTGACAGGCGCAAGTTGTTTGCTAACTCCCCACTGGCAAAACCCACCGATGATTTTACGCCAGTAGTTGGAGACGTCACAATCAATGAATTTGTGCCAGATGAAAAGGAAACTGTAACTTTAGTTTCTTGATCTGATATTGCTTTATTTAACGTTTTTGCCAATAAATTTCTTAAAAGTGTTGTTAAATAATCTGCAGCGTCGCTAAAACTATTGACATGAGATAAATCAATTGCCTCTTTACCAACTGTTATATCATGACCATCGATATTAATCTTCAGATCTCCACCAAACTTGCGTAGATCTTCCAATTTTATATACGACAAAGACCCACCAAGTAAGCTTGCGTTACTGTCTGTTGTATAAAAAGGTGCCATATATAATTGTGCAGCCACACGGTCTGAATCGGTAAATCCAGCAAAATAGACATTGGCTAAATTATATTCAGTTGAATCGTAACCAAATAATTTCCCAATCTGATCTGATGATGTAAACGTCGTAATTTGATTAGCCGCAATAACGCCTTTTTGGGTTAATAACAAACCAAACAAATTATTCCCATTATTCCCAACGTCCAATACACCGGGATTAATCTTAACTATATTATTTAAAGGGATACTCATTGTTTTCCTTAATTTATTAATTAATTATGTAAAATACAAAAGGGCGCTAAAAGCGCCCTTTTTCACGAAGCAAATAATTTGTCAATTCTGCCCGTTTTTGTAACAAACGATCGAATATAATATATAAAAACCACCCTATTGAATGGCTCAAAAATTAAACAGTGCAACATACTTTCATTTGTTGTGAGCTACACGGATATAATAATAATTTGATACACTATTCTTAAGCTCACCTGAGTTACGTATATCTATCAATAAAGATAGTACAAGTAATCAATATCAAAGTGCTAATCTATAATTTTGATAACTAAAATACAATCAAAGAGTATAACATCATTGATCCAACTATTTTATGGAATTTCAGCAGTATTCACTAATAACAATTATTCATACAGATTTTGTAAGAGCTGTACGAACATCTAAATAATATACCAATGCTGCAAGCACCATTGCAAATGATGGCATCAATGCGAACAGACAAACATAAATAGTGGATATACGTGCTTTTTCAGGGGTATCAACAACGCCCACCTCTGAAAATAACCAGTAAATTACTGCCCAACCAACAAGCCAAACAATAAAAAACATTAAATATGCTGGTATTTTCTTTACTTTAATTGCTGTATTTTGCAACTGTTTTGCTGTCACGGAAACGGTTGAGATGACAACACCAATGGCAATGATGAAAGTTAATCCCCCAACAATTCCCGCCTTAAACATTATTACTAATCCCATAATTGCCTACTTTTTATAAAAAGTTGTTTGTGTAATTGAGATTATAAAACATAATGTTCTTTTTGAATCCATTCTTATTTTATACAAATTTATTGATCGATTTTTAAAAGAATGTCTTATTACCCTCCATAAGTTATATATTTAAATTTTTGGAATATATATTGTAACTTCTTAGCATAATATAGATCCCCCTTAACATTGTATCTTTTTGCAATACTAGCAAAAGTAATTGAATGCCATCCACAAATATACCTTTGTATAGAAGCTTTTCGATATATTAACCATGTGCCAGATTGTAAATATCTTGTCCGAACACCTCTATTTAATGACTGCAAAATACCAATAGTTGTAAGTTTATCTTTTGCAATTTGAGTTAAGGTATCACCCCTTTTAACCTGAACAACATACAATTGCTGATCAACATCTAAACGCGTTCTGTATTTAAATTTGGCATGTCTCAATAATAAATATGCAATACCTGCCTTAATATTTAATTGCGGATTTTTTTGAATCTCTGCTTTATTTTTGTAGGTTAGATCTTGTGCAAAAGCAGGAGGGATTATTAACTCAGCACCATCACTTACGATTTTATTTTTACCATTTTTTTGTTTAATCTTACGAATATTGATTACAGCTTTTAATCCATTATCTCCATTATTCCCAATTTGCATCGGTTTAAAATGCCATTGAGAACTATGTTGACCTGTCTCGACCCATATCATTGCTTTGATTAATCGCCAATCCAAATCGTGATATTCTGGTGTCGAGCGCAAATGCTGGTTAAATTGATTAACGATATTGCGAATATCATCATCATATTCATCCCAAGCAATCGAAGTCCGGTCAATGGTAGTTTGCCAAGATAAAGGAACTGTTGCATAATAGGACATATCACTCCTTTTTATGAACAATAATAGGCTAAAATTCACATTTATATAGAATGTTATAACCCAAAAATTTTGAAAATTACGAACCAACAGTTTAACGGTGAAGAAATATATTTTATTAATTAATTTAATTCATTAATAAAATATAAGCTTAACAACGATAAAATTATTCAACGTAATCTTCGATAATTGCATCATCATCTTGAGGTTTATCGAGTTGTGCAACGACTACAACCTTACACCAATCTGACCCTTCCCAAGATTCTAAACGTTGAACCACTAGCCATCTTCTACCATAAAATTCTAAAAGATCACCGCCAGCTCCCCTTACACGATCAATGCCAAAAACCTGACCATTCACATAGACAACTTTACGCTCGCCCTGTTGGTTTAAAAAGTGACTATGTTTTAATACGTCCCCAAGCAACGACTGTATTTGCAACTCTACCTGAACTGGATCCTCGTACAGTGGTTCTTGTTGCGTACCGTTTAACGCATATCCTTTGGAACGATAAATAGACCCTATTATATTAGGATTTACTGTTGCTATCATTCCGCGGACAAGATCATGAATTTTCATGATGTTTCCTAACTCATTATCAACTCGTAAAATAGATATTTAAATAAATCGTATAACCAATAAAATCCTATGAAATATCAAAGCCCTTCCCACCAAAACTCTTTGTTTTTAGAAATAAAAACAGAACCATTCTGTAAAGGTGGCCAATTTTTATGGGTCTTTACAAAATTACTCCAAAGCGTTTTGGTTACTTTGGTAAAACCAATCCCGCCGTAATCACGAAAAGAACCTTTACCAGGCATATCATTAATACCACGTAATAATGTTGTGCTGTGACCAGCATGAATAACCACACCATTAGGCATCCGACAACCAATCACAACACAATCTTGTTCCTCGTCATTCTCTTCTTCTGTCACGGGCTGTTCATACTGAGTTTCGCTTTTTCGATAAGATTCATTACCTATCAAACGGTCAACGGGTTGGAACTCGTCAGCCATATCTTTGCCTTCTTCATCCTCTTCACTACCATAATGAAGTGCTTTAATATCTAAAGTATTATGCAATATGTCTATTGCATTTTCTGCAGAGAAATCCTCTTCGTTTCCATCATCTATATCAATAGCAAGCTGCTTAATCTTAGATTTACCCGTTTTACTTTTCAGTATCTTTGAATTTGCTAATTCGGTTTTATGAGTTCTTTTTTTTGCCTTAACATTAACCATTTTGTTGTCCTTCTAAGGGAATATGCGATATCTTGGATCGGGAATAGGTCGAATATAAAATGTGCTGCGGTATTTTTTGCTTAATGCCCAAAACTCGTATCCATAACGGCTTTGCGCCAACCATGGATCAATTTTACCAGAGGTGCTGCCCGATGTATCGACAGACAAAGAAATACTGCCTTCGGATACAGATTTAATTGGCCCCATAATTTGATCGTTACTCTCAGTTTTTTTCTGTAAAAAAACCAAGTGAGATACCAATAAATACAATAAAATACGTCGTTCCTTAACACAGGAAACTGCACTATTTTTACCTGGATTGAAATACATTGCTGCACGTTCAGCAATTTTACGCACATTTTCCGGCCGGAAATAGCTTTCTAACTCAGGAAAGCAAGAAGCCCAATCCGACCAATCAAAAACCAGTTCCCGATCTGAATGTTCAGATCGTTGTTCCATTATAATTTTCCTGGTTGTACCTGTTCTAATGTTTTTGGAAGTTGAGAGGGGTCGAGACGTTCTAATCCACTTTTTACATCAGATTTTTCGTCTGCCTCATCTAACAAACGTTTCTTTTTATCAGACGCAAAGATTAATCCCTTTTTTACAGGTTCAAAATCCTGATGTTCTTTAATCCATGCCTCCCAAAAATCCCTTGGAACTTTGGTTAACCCAACACTATTGAGTGGGGCCATAAAAAAAGGCGCTTCAACGCGCCCACTTTGCATAATTCCATTAAGTTTTATTCGCTGCTTACCCATGTCCAAATAGATCCCATGGGGTAACTTGCACGCTACTAATACGTCATCACTCATGCCTATACCCCAATCATTTGTGCAACCAGCACAGGACGGGTTAAAACAGCCCCCCACGAACCTTGGGTTAATTTTTCTTTCATGGAAGAACTTTCACGAACAACACCATGACTGCGTAATTTCTCAGAAAATGCGCAGGTGAATGTATCCAAACCTTGATAATTTTCAACAAAAAGTTGTACCAGTTCCCCACCTTCTGTTGAAAGTTGAGGCGCACTCATCTGCACTAAATTAGGGAAGTTCTTCTTGAGTAAATCAATAACCCCAATACCATATTCGTTGGTTTTCAGTAAATGAGCCTGTACTTCGTTAGAAACTACTAATTTTAAAGGGCTGTCCATATCAACAGCATTGTCTAAATGAATAACCCCTTTAGTTTGAGATTGTAACTGACGATATAATTTTTGGATATCGTTATAAATCTCCATCGCCGTTGCATTTTCCCACGTCGTCCCCCCTGCTGTTTTTGTGGTGGGGGTAATAGCAGGTAATAGCCCTGGATCGTTCAACGCCCCGTAATTTTGCAGGTTTGCCACCCCAAAGAAATAGCTCTGATTTTGCCAATGATTTAACAATAGGGCTGCTGCCATCCGTTTACGTGAGGGAAGATCAATATTGGCCAAACCCGCACGCCCAACTTCACGATCCCCCCATTCAGCGAATGCTTGCACTAGAAATTGTTGACGTTGAGGAAAGTCCGTATTCATACGGCTATAACCCGCTTGATTAAAATCCCCATATGCAGCAATATCTCCAGCAGGCTCTACAACGGTAAACATCATGGTATCGTGTAGCCAATCCCCTTTTTTTGCTTCACCATAGATTTGTGCAGCTTTTAAGGGGGCAATTAAAACCTCAATAATCTGTGGATCAATATAGGTGGTAAATTGTGCAGGGATCGCATTATTTGCCGCAGTTATCGGTGAAAATGCACCATCGCCAACGCGTGCATTTGTTGTATAATCGACGACATTTGGCAAATGAATACCAAATTCGTTTTCTAGTACTGTTCGATCACGAACCCATGATTTTGTTTGAATTGTCATTTTAAATAAAACCTTTTAAATCCACGCAGAAATGGCAACAATCTCACCACTCTTTGCACTTGCTACATATTTATATGCTGTTTGTACAGACTTACTACCACCAAGACTGACCGCTCCAGTTGAAGTGGAGACGTTTACAACATCTCCGCGCTTTACTTCGCTTACTTCTTTAGGAAGCATAATTAAAAATTCACCTTTTTCAAAAACACTGACCATAAAACCACTAGGGATCTTCATAGAGTGTTCCTCTAAATATTGCCCTGGTATCCCAGTTAGTTCACGTGCCACAAAACCGTCAGGAGAACCAGTACCTTTGTTACTAACAGTATTTGTTTCTTCATCAACCCATACAAAAGAACCTGCTAAAATGCCTTCTTCTCCTGCTTGGTAGTACCCATTATTCAATAAGGACACTCTGACATTGGTAGAGGCAAAATCACCATGCCATCCTTTGGCAGGAACTAAATTTACTTTACTTTGAAAAGACATTCTTAAATACTCCGCAAGCGTGTTGCACCAAAGCGTTGCAGATCGCTTTGATGTGTTTTTTTACTGTCGTTAACCCTTAATGAAGATCGTTGTGAAATGGCTAAATCAACTGCATATTTTAAGCCACTATAATTCATTGATGATGGGGGGGACTTACCAGTTGTCTCAATTAAAACACTCCGTAAAATGGCTTCACCATTATCTTCAGTAATTGCCCATTCACCAACCAATGGTTTGACCAACATTCTGGCTTCATGCGCTTGCTTGGCTTTAGCCATAATTCGTTTTTCTATTGAACGTTCAATAAAAGCTGCGTCAAAAGCCTTCACTCCTTTTAAGGACTGTTCTTCATTTCCGCAATCTTCTACGTCAACATCTTCTTTATCTGGGCTGTAAATTGTGTTAACAGGATCCTCATCCCCAACATAATCCCCGTCAAAATCTTCATCCATTACCCGATTAATGGTTTCGTCAATTTGTGTATCTTTTATGCAATCACAATCCGCAGCACCAAGATTACGTGATAAAAGAGCTTGTAAAATTTTTGCTATATATTTGCGACGTGTTCCACTAATCGTGGCAATTGCATCTTCTACATCATTGTGGTTCATCCCACTTTGACCTAAATGATCTGCAAGGGCTGCACTAAGTTGCATCCCCATTTTATTGAGTTTTGGCATTCTGTTTTTAAACCTTTCGTCTGAAACTCTTACATCAGGACCTGCCCGTCCCTCTGCCACCAAGGCGACATGATCAACATAAATTTCTGTCATGACCCCATCATAATGTTCCCCATCAAATATTCCTTTATCCATCACTGGTATAAATGCATAAGAGGCTGATAATTCCGCCTGCGTATTATCCTTGATCGCGCGAATATAATCCCCATCCCAAATCGTAATGGAAGATTGAATATAGGGATAAGAGAATACAGGATCGGAACCAGTCGTTCCGATAACTTTGGAATTATCCAAATGCGTTGCATCAGCAGCCTTGTGCTGGTACAAAATCGGACGTTCTTTAAAAGAACCTACGGCTTTTTTTAATGCCTCTGGGGAACGTAAAAATCGATATTTTTTATTTGGGTTTAATCCATATTGTTTATGGTTATTAATCTCAAATCCATAATACTCACAAACATTTGCCTTAGTTAAATTGGTATTACGTACTCGCAAATGTCCGTTCCAGTCTTCGAAACGCATCGATGATGCATCAAAAACCAAAGCTCTGTTTAACAATCTAGACATTAATATTTCCAAAAAATAAGCAACCCTTGAAAAATCAAGGGTTGCTTATGACGCTATTAAAAAGTTTTTCTAAAATAAAAGTAACTAAAAAAATAATAAAATACTGTTGAAATAAAATATATTACTATATGTTTACTAAAATTATTCTACATTAAATTGATATTCGAAAACAAAGACGTTTTCGCACTATTTTGTAAAATTTCTTGAACTTGTTGAGAAGTTAAAACATTACGCTCTACATAGTCGGTAAGTGTCTTGGCAATGTTAACTTCTACTTGAGATTGTTCTACTTCATCGATTTGCCATAGTGAATTAAAATCAAATGTAATATTCTCATCAATATCACCAAATAGATGAAGTTGTACAATCCTTAAAATCATTTCCAACGGTGCACGCAAGACAGATTCTTGTAACGCTGCAATTTTGTCGTAAAAACACCTTACTTCACCATCAGACGAGGCATTTAACCCAGATGGAGTAATGCCTAATAACTTAACCAAGGGAATGCCAGAAATTGATGCCATATGTTCTTGGGATTGTGCCTGCAATTTATCCAAACCTGATAAAGGAGTTGCAATATTAGCAAGATCTTCTGTCTCTTTATCAACAATTTGCAGGCCGCGATTATCTCGATAAGCTGCCATTAATTCTGCACGTTTACTTAATTCCTCACATCCTGGACTCAATAATTGGGATAAATCTGTTTTTAAAACCATCGTTGAAAAAGATTTAATCAAATCTGATACAGACTGACGCGTACGTAACCAATTATCGACATAAGGCTTGCACATAAATGCAAAAGGTACTCCCCCAAAGTTGTAAGCTGGTTTTAAAATATCAGGCACAGGCTGTGAAACAATAGAAATTAGTCTAGAAGCATGCACCTGTTGTCCTAAAACCCACCACAAAGAAGGTGTGTAAAAATCATCTGCAAAAGGATCAATCGCATTATACGCAACAGGGGTAACCCACGTTGGATCAATTAACTTAATGCCTTTTAAATCACCCTTGTTGATTTTTTTTGAACTTAAAAAGAGAGGGGCAGATTTTTCATCTTCACTGTTTTGGGCTGTTTTTAAATCAATATATAAATAAGAAAGACCAAAATATCCTTCTTTACATAATGCCTGACGTATAATGCCTTGGATATCAAGACGTTTGAATTCAGTTTGGATTTTGTCCAAGCGATCAGAATAAGCAATTTTTTTACTAATTTGACGAAAGGTAATCCATTCTCTTGTTGCTTCTTCTGCGCGCGTTTCGACAATCATACGATATTCGCCACGCAGTGATAATTGAGCCAAATAAGGATATCCTGGAAAGCCAATTCCTTCTTCGAACAAAGTAGTAACTGGATTATTCGTTACATTAAAATTACGAAACTGATCCATAAACATGCTATCACTAACCCCAGCGCACTCATCATGTTCTCCAACAATACCTTCAGGCACTTCATAAGGAGAAAAAACATCTTGTTTATTTATCAGCTGTGAAACCTGTGTATAAGGAACATACACATCTTTGAGCTTTGTTTTTTTAACCATTACTTATATTCTCAACATTTTGATAAAAAAAAGCCCTTCAAAAGAAGAGCCATAATATCCACCACGTTTTTCTTACTAATCCCATTAAATTCGTGATAGCCTTGCAAATGAAGGCATTTTAGGCAGGCGCTTTTTAATCGCAACATATTCGAATGCCCCAGCCGCAGCATCCACTTGATCATCATGTGTACCATCTGGAAACGACATTAATTCATCCAAGAATGCTCTGTTCCATGGTGCACGTACTAAAGCAACATTTCCTACATTTACCTGTGCGACTAAGGGATCAGCACGTATAACTTTGCTACCAGTTTCACGAACAGCTGCAACCTTGTAACCAGCTAATAATTTAGTATAATATTGCACTTGAGCAACCCCTGCCTGACCTGGATCCTGAGATAAAATAACTTTGACCCCCTCTCCATCTTGACTGGCTATTGCTAAAACCGTTTTTTCAACTTCATCTGGACGTCCACGAAAACGAACAACGTCCAAAATCGTATATCCTCCATCTTCGTTACGTTGCATTTTAACCCCTACGGTCCAATCAGGGTCATATCCCTTTGTAGCAACCGTCGCAGCAAAATCCCAACGTCTGACTATTTGTGCAGCTTTGGAAGCTGCATCAATAATTGGAATTTGGGCAACCTTAAACACACTACCCATTGAAAGCACAGGATCACCTTGATACAAAGCAGCCCAATCACGTGCACCAACAGCACTTTCGATTTGCGTTAATTCATCATTTCCAAATGCCTCTGGCCATAAAGGATCCCCAACATCACGTCCCAAGGGATCGTTTTCCTTTGCTCTAGCTGACAAATTTAATACATCCCATATCTCGCCAGAGCCATTTTGCATCTCCTGCAATAAACGCCCTGCCAAATCATCCACGTGCCACCGTGTTAACACTAAAATAATGGCTCCTTTTGGCATAATACGCGTTCGTAAAACAGATTTATACCAATTCCACACATTATCGCGAACGGTTTCACTCTCTGCATCATGACGATCTTTAACTGGATCATCAATTATTGCTAGATGCCCACCGTATCCAGTAATACTGCCACCAATACCAGATGATAAAAAAACACCTTGATAATTAGTTTCCCACAAATCCTTGGCTTTACTATCCGCTGATAAAGTAACGTTTGGAAATATGTTCTGAAATAATCTAGAAGCAACGATATTTCGCACATCTCGACCGAAACTATCGGATAATTTAGCAGAATAACTAGCCATAATTAACTGTTTTGATGGATTTCGTCCCAAAAACCATGCGGGAAAACGCTTAGATGTCAATTCACTTTTACCATGACGAGGAGGCATAAATACCATTAAACGTTTAATTTCACCCCTTTCAACAGCTTCTAATTTATCACACAAAAACTGATGATGAACACCAATAGTATAATCACGTTTGGTATAAGTTGTGAAATGAATCAAACGGTCCCTGGCCGATTGTCTACGCATTAATTCATTTTGAGCTGCTTGTTTTGCTTTCTCCGATAAATATTTGCAACTCTTCATCGGTCATTTCCTCTGGCCTTTTAAGATTAGTCACCTCCAACTTGGATTCATTTAGCTTAGCATGAAGATAAGGTGCAACTTTATAGGCGACATTTAACGCCAAGTCATAATTTTGGTCTTCCAAACTTTTATTCATAATATAAACCATAACTTCTAACGGTGATTTTTGATTTCCCTCTTTGATATTTTTTCTTATTTTTGAAACAGAGTTTTTAATTTCATTGCCAAATAACGACTCCTGCTTTTTGGTGCTTTTTACTATAGCCATTCCACACACCTTACAAATATTTATTTATCAAATATACTAACTGTGATCTTGGAAAAGGTATAAAACCTGATTTGATATAATATGCAATTTCTATAAAGATAGAAATTATTGTCTAGAATCGAAAAGAACGTAACGTTAAATAAATTATAAAAAAAACGCAAATATATTATTTTATAATATAATAACAAACTTTTGTACATATTGTCAATTGTAAAACATGATGAATATATAAATAATATTAACAGTAATTGATCACTAAATATTAATATAATCCTATCAATAATAGTTAACTCGATACCAGCATTTTTTTTCATTAATATTTATACCTATCTAATATTTAGGCAATTTTAAGAAAAAAGCTTTCATTGTATTATTATTTTAACGTATCAATATTTGTCATTTGCAAATAATCATAAATATTTTACAAGACAATAAAAATAAAGTAGGACATTTTATAGAAAGAAATCTTAACTATGGCAAAATTATTCTTCGCAACAACTTTTCTTACAAGTTACTCGCATAAATTATTCGCACAAATTGATTTTAAATATTACATAGAGTAAACAATTTCATGAAATAAAAAATATAAAAATATACTATTTACTTTTTATTATAAAAAAGTAATTATTACTAAATAATAATTAATATTCCTAAAACTACAGAACAAAACCATTGAACAAATGAACGATAAATTAAATTCTAAAGAAGACCTAAAAAGAGCAATTTTTAAATTACAATCTAATTTAGAATCTGCTGCCCAAACGCTTAACATAGACGAACAAGAGACGTATTATAAAAATCAAAAAAGCTTGATAGAAAATTTACAAAACATACTAGCTGACGAAACCGTTCCTTTTGAAGAAATGAAAATCCTTGTCTCATTACTATTGAAATTGCAACCTCCTTCAAAAACTAACAATAAAAGAGACACAAAGACGGTGTCTATTAACACCTCCTCGCATAAAACTTACAACTTAATGTAAATTTTTAAGGTTTTGCCAATTATCATTGGTAAATCCTTATTTCTTCATAAACTCTTTACTCTATAAATACTATTTTTAGTTAATTTACATTTTGCAATCTATAATTACATAACAGTTGTACACTACATATAACTGTGAATATATAGACTATTAGTTATGCAAAACTGATTCTTATAATATCGAAAAGTTATTACGATAAACATTTGGCGTAATACCAACGATCTTAATAAATATCTTGCAAAATGCATTATAATCTTTATAACCAACTTTTTTCGCAATATGTTCGATACATAAATCAGAAAACTGCAAAAATTCCTGAGCTTTATGCACTCGATGTCGTTGAATATATTCTGTGATATTCATTCCTGTTGCTTTAACAAAACGACGCTGCATAGTACGTATTTCCAATTGCGTAACTTTTGATAGAACAACTAAGGTAAGATCAGCACCTTTCGATTTTGAAATATAATTTTGTGCTTTCAAAATTGCGGAGTCTCCATGCTCCAAACAAGGTGAGAAAATTCGATAATGACATTGCTCTCGTCCTGATGGTTGCATAACAAACATTTTAGCAACCGCTATTTTAACGATTGGCCCAAAAAACCTTTCAATTAATCGAAGGCCTAAATCCCCCCATGACATCGCTCCACCAGCTGTAATAATATCCCCATCATCAATCAGTAACTGATCTGTATCGACAATTATTTTGGGAAAACGAACTTGAAACTGATCATTATAACTCCAATGAGTTGTTGCATAACGATTTGATAATAGCCCTGTTCCAGCTAATAAAAAAGCCCCTGCACAAACAGAAGCTAGAATAGTGCCCTTTTCATGATGTGATTTTAAAAAACGAATATAAGGTAAATTACTATCAATATCAGGAATACCTTTTAAACAAGGCGGCAAAATCAATGCCGAGAACTCTTTATAAGAAGCCTTTGTTTTTAGAAAAGCAATATTTGTATAATCTATTTTATCTTCTAATTGTATAATACTTACTTTTAAATCAACCATTGATTGACTATTTTCGTATTTAACTAGCTGATTTGCTACAATAAAAAGATCTACTAATCCCAAAATTGCAGCCTCTTGGGCCCCAGGATACCGTAGAATTCCTACATGTATTTGTGAAATTTCAGTCATTCTTTTTCAATCAATATTATTACCATACTAAAAACAACAATTATTTTTTAAAAAATTTTAAAAGTACGCACCATGTTTCCTTTCTAATAGTTACTAATTTTTCTAATTAAAAATTCATAAAAATTACAAATTAAAAATAAAATACTAATATACAATACCTAGTGCGAAATATATTACTACAGGACTAATTATAACAAACATAGTAAATACACTATTATTGATATTGAAGCTATTCGATTCAAAAAAAATTACCGATAGACTGGGATTCTAATGCCTTTAAAAACAACGTTATACTTACTTATATTTAATAATTTACTCCTATATTCTAATACAATAGCAAATGAGAGAACAACACAACCAACCTCAACTTATCAGACAAAGAACTCAGAATATCGAGCTTCTTTCTTAACAAAAGATGAAATAGCAAATGGAATTATAATTTTACCACCGCCACCTGCGTATAATAGTATTGCATTTTTAGCTGACAAAGCAGCTTATAAAGAAGGATATGCACTACAAAATACACCTAGATGGGACGAAGCTGCAAATGATGCCGACCTAACTGACAATAATATTGGAAAACCATTTTCACAAGCGTTAGGAATTGAAATATCTAAAACAAATACACCTATTACTTACCACCTTCTAAAAAAACTATTAATTGATAGCGCTTATTTGGGCACCCAACCTACGAAAAAATATTATAAACGTGTTAGACCATTCATATTTTTTCATCAGCACAGCTGCACCCCGCAAGATGAACATATTTTGAAAAAAGACGGTTCATATCCCTCTGGTCATTCCGCATTTGGCTGGTCAACAGCACTTATTCTGTCAGAGATATTCCCACAAAGGCAAAATAGCTTATTAAAAAAGGGATATGATTTCGGACAAAGCCGCGTTATTTGTGGGGTACACTGGCAAAGCGATGTTGACGCAGGTCGTATTATCGGTGCATCAATTGTTGCAAAACTGCACACAAATCAAAATTTTATAACTGAACTAAACAAAGTCAAAGAAGAAATTCTTGAAAAATCAAAAATCAATCCTAAATCTGACGAATAAATTGAAAAGGAAGAAGAAAAGGAAAAAAGCGCTTACTCTCTAAAGTGTTACTAAACGATCTTTAATAACCGGGAAAATTATAGAGAGTACAAAACCTTTTCTGCTTCCCAATTTTAATTTAATCGTTTCGATAAAACATTTCAATATAAAAATTATTTATTTTTATAAATTGAACGCAATTAATCTATTATATAAATAATATACCATTATTTGTTCAAGATTGCAACTAAAAAAGTGAACATAAATAAACTGGCTATTTTATTAAAATAAACCAGTCTATATAAATATTCTTTATTGACAGGGTTTTTTTGAAAAATTTAAATGTCCTCGACCTTTTCTACATGCTTGATCAACATCTTTTTTGATAACACTCCAACGTTGATTAACATCTTGCTCTAATAACAAAATGTATCGTTTTTTCACAATACTGTCATCATTCAACCCATCAAGAGTAAATATCACTTGTCCTTGCAACGGACATATTTCCAGTTTTTTACAGAAAATCCGTTTATACTCCAAGGAAGATATCAAATACCCTTCTTCGTCACCACTAGGCAACACATCTCGTAAAAAATTTATTGCCACTTCTATTGGTTTTTGTCCTTCCTGACCCACATACAAACTCTTAGCCTGAACAGCACCATTAATTAAGACTCCCAAAAAGGCAATCAGTGTTACTTTCTTCGCCATATAATTCGCCATATAATTAGATCCTATTTCCAACAAAAGCTTTAAATTTACTATAATATAACTGGCAAATAAAGATATTAAGCTACAACGAATAATTTTCTTTTAAAGCTTCTTCTAATAAGATAAAAGCAGAAAGAACTTGCCCCATAGTATAATGCAGATTCAGCTTCACTAGTTTTGAAATTTCTTTAGTTCCTATATTTCCTAAAACGATCATATCTATAATTTCGCGATGATACCGCCCCATACTTTTCCATATCCTAAACAACTTATCATACGCTTCATGTTGTGAAGAAGATGGTTCCCAATTTCCTCTCCCTTCTTTTAGCAAATTAATCCGAGCATATAAATCACCTGTACTTCCTAATGCTTTTTCACATAAAATTGCATAGCGTTCTGCACAATTTCTTTGCTCTTCAGAAATTGAACCCCTATTCATCATTTCGTCATATACACATTTACGACGCAAACGAGTAACTTTACGTTTAGCACTGTTTGGTTCTTCACCAATCTCTAAAGCATATTCGCCCCGTAAATATGGAAGGGTTAACTCATGCTCTTGAACAACCGAGGGTAATAATTTTGGGGATTGTTTTTTCTTTATAAACTGTGTCATCTTTTAATATCCATATTCATTATTTTTAGTGGTATGAATTATAGCTCTTTTTAATTTTTAGATTATTTACTTCTTGTCTAAATTTCTGCTTAAAGTAAAAAGTTATAATTATCATTAACTTAATACTTTATGCCTCACGACGAATAGGACCAGAAACCATACCAAGACGTCTTAAATCCTCGATTTGTGTTTGTGTTGAACGAATAATATTAATCTTATCTTGTAATATATTTCTAATATCTTCATTCATTACTTTTTCTTTACATTCTTCTAATTTTTCGATAAGTTTAAATCCATCCATATTCACTGCATTTTCAGGAATGTAAGACTCTACAAGAATACGAATACGTTCAGACAATTGATCTATTGGCGCAAATTTAGCCTTAAGTTGGTTCAACTTAATTAAAAATTGTATATTTTCTTCTTTTTGTTGTTCATCTGAATCATCAAAAGCCTCATTATCGATCTTACCTTTTCTCCGTTCTACGACACTTTCTAAAAAAGCAATTTTTTTTTCTAATAGTTGCTTTTGTTCCATTAACACCTTATCTATCTCATAAGCGGACGGAAATACTGGCGTTACCACCGCAAGTCTTCGACAAGTTTTTTCGTTAAAGATAATTGCAGGAACGTTTTTAAAAACACTATATAAAGCCTTAACTTTAAATTCAAACACTGGTTCAGATAACGGGTTAGCAACTAACATATTAACCGCTTTAAACGTTTCAAAGACAGTCTGATAATCAACCTTGATATGATATATATTTTTTAGTTCTTTTAATAAAGAACAAGCATCTTCATACCTATCTTTAGCGACACGTATGAAATCGCAAGGTATAGCTAAATCGGTAATACCTTCTTTTCGATAAAAATATACTTCTTCATGATCCTGTATCCATTCTGGTAATGATGGTAACATAATGTCAGAAAGATAATTTTGCATTGTTATAATCTGTTTAACCATTATTCCCAACCCCATACGATATTGTAACTATTTCTAAATATTCCAAATAAATTTAGCTTAAAATTCAAATATTTTATAAAACTACCAACCCTCGCAGCTTTTTTACTATTTAGAGAAAAACTTCTATTTTTAAAAATCGAATACCAATCTACCTTTGAGACTTCTTTTATAGATGAAAGGCCCTTACTACTATAGCGATCAATTGCAGCTTTTCCTTTATCAAAACAATATTTTTCAATGCAATTGAAATGGTAATCACTCAAAATTAACTGTAAAATAAACCACGTTCTAGAAAAGTCGTTTAACTTTATGTTGGAACTATTGATCTCTTCAACTTTCATACCTGCATCGATATATATGTTTAAACTTTGTGTGCAGTTTTTTTTACAAAAAAAAACATATAAAAATAAAATCTCTATTATATTCTGTTCTTCTCTTTTTTTTTGTCGATGACCACGTAAAATGAGTGTATATTTTATGTGATTATCGTCCTTTTTTTTTGTAAAAATTCCACCGTCTTCAAAGAAATGTACCAACATTTCATTTTGTAATAAATAATAATATAAAACCTTTCTAGCAACTCTTAGATACGTGTCATATGGGCTAAATTTTTGTAATATAAAATTTAGAAAATCTTTGATAATTAAAGATAAATTCCCTTTAAAAATCGTTGCCATATACGTGGCACAATTATTTCTTAACCTTAACAAGACTTGAACTCTCCATGGCTCTTATTGCATAAAATAGTAACTTACCTAACGATTTTTCTTTAAGAAAATATTCCAATGAAACTTTCTTCTATTTAATCTACCATCAATTTTGTTCATTGCCTTACCTTTTGTGAGAGATACAAGACCTTATTTATTAATTATTTTCATTAATATTATATATTGCGAATGAACACTTATTAGCTTCTTAAAATATAGAATAGTTTATCCTTAAAACATGCATTATAAATATTACAAAAACATATTTGATGTTCCTTTTCTTGATAAAATATATTCAACTAATAACTTAAATAATACGATAACAGAACAATATCGTCAGTGTTATTGAAACATTAATTGGATGACTATTATACATTCCTTAGCTATTCTGCTCTCTTCATTTAAATATCAACACGATATTTTACTTTTCAAGAAAAGCTAAAAACATGAATTGTTACATAAACAATAAGGCACTGAACTAAAATTCATATTCCTCCCTTCTTTCCTTATTAAACAAAGAAAAAATATGAGAATACACCTATATAATATCATTTTCGTTTCCAAAAAAAGATCAAGTTTGGCAATAGATAATTTCAGATTTATAACTTTTTACTTTATGTAAAATTGTGATTTATAAAAAAAATTTTTTTTTTTTATAAATATAATGCTTGAATGTATAAATAATATCACCAATGTACAATAACATTACCAACTTCTAATATTTACAAAAGCTCGTTATTCATCAGAAAGAAAAATTTATTACATAATATTCAATAACAACTCACCTCACTTCACTTCACTTCACTTCACCGGATAATTAATGACATGCAAATCACAACACTGAAACACAATATTAATGACAGCAACCTCTATACAACTAAACTTATCGAACTTTTTCCTTATAAACCGCTACCGTTACAGAAATAAAATTTACGGCGATTCCGCCTTATTGTCAATATCAAAATAAGGTGTAAAATCCTTATTGTTCTATTTTTTATACTCAGTAAGCATTGCACATATGACCAACAAGATTTTATTAAATCAAATAGACAAAATTCTAAAAGAAAAAAAAATAAGCGCTAGAAAAGCCTCAATCGACGCAGGCGTAGGAGAAGATTTTATTCGAAATTTACGTCGATATAATAATATGCCGAAAACTGATAAACTTTTGAAACTAGCGAATTCGTTAAATATTGATGTCAATTTTTTTCTTGATGCCTTAGAAAAAAGTCCCCAAAAAAAAATTCAAACGACAAAAGATCATCTCTTACCTATCCCGATAACAACAATTTATATACGAGGAGAAGTGCAAGCTGGGCAGTGGAATTCTGCTATTGAATGGCCTCAAAGTGACTGGATTCCTCTTACCGTTCCCATTGATCATCGATATCAAAAATTTACGACTTTTGCTCTTACAGTTAAAGGAGACTCTATGAACCTTCTTTACCCAGAAGGAACCGTAATTATTGCAGTAAACTTTTCAGAAATTGGTCGGAATCCTGAAGATGGAGATTGTGTTATAACAATTAGACGTGATGCTTTGACTGATTGCTATGAAGCAACTTTGAAAATTATTCAAATTAAAGACGATGGATCCGTTTTACTTTGGCCTAAAAGTGATAATCCTAATTTTGTAAAACCTATTGTCCTACCGACCATAAATTCAAAATACCAAGAATCTAAAATGGAAGGAGATAGCGCATCAACACCTGATCTTGTAATCCAAAGTTTAGTAATAGGCAGCTATAATATTGTCGGTAAAATGAATATTAAATAAGTCTAACTCATATCATATCACATTGTTACATAGTCATATGAAACACAATAACAAAACTGTGTTATAATTTTACAATTTGTAGTGAAAATTTAACTATATTATAAAACATATGGGTTGCATCTATTAAGTTATAAAGCTTGTAATGAGAAGAGGATAAAATTAACTTTATCCTCTAATTCAACAAAGATTCAGAGAAAATTTACAAAATTATTCACAAAATAGGATAAATAATAACAGTAAAAAAATAACGACATATTGCCAATCTTATTTTATTATGATACTGGAATAATTTCTATCGAAAATATATTCACAAGGACAAAAAAAAAATGCGTGAAATTTCAATCGTTGAATTACAAAACATTGCTGGTGGAGTTACTGGCTTAGGATTCTTTGGTAATATCGGCTTACAAGTTGGAAGCTTCATTGGATCACTTGCAGATAGTGCAATCAATTTATTGGGGGGAAGTAGTGCCCTAATCAGCCCAATTTCTGGCTATTTAGGTGCAGGTCTAGGCTCTTTTCTGGATGCACCTATTTCTTTATTTTCAGGTTTAACAGCAGCCCAAAATACATTAAATGTGGCTGTACAGTTAACTAACACTGGTATAACAAATATTTTACCTGCTATTGATATGGGTATTAGCAGCATTTTCACTCCACAAACTGCTAGCTAGATATAGCTAAGAAATTTTGATAATACTCTATATATAAATAAAGATAAGATAAATCTAAATAAAGATGACATTAAATTAAAATAAAAATTAAATCTTTATTGTTTTATTTGTATCGTTATGATAATGAAATAATAGTTCATGATTGAATGGACTAATAAAATATTGGAGAAAATAAATGCGTGAAATTTCTACAGTCGAAATCCAATTCGTTGCTGGTGGTTTTAGTTTTGCTGGAACTGCATCTACAATCGGTTCAACTATCGGTAGTGTTGCAGACAGTTTCTTTAAACTTTTTGGCAATACCACCACTGCCCTAAGCACCTCTTTAGGTCAATTGGGTTCTGGTTTGGGTACATTGGTTGATGTAATTTTCAGTAGCTCTGGTTCATCAACTGGCAATAGCACAGCTATGGGCTCAGTATTCACTGCTGCAGGTAATATTGTTGACGGTGGCATCGGTGCTATAAATGGTTTTAAAAGTGGTTTCCAAAGTATTTTTGGTTAATACTTTGTAAAATCCTTTAAACAGCATGAATTACTTAACGCAATTTCATGCTGTTTTTTCATATATTTAGGAGAATAAAATGCGTACAATTTCTGCAATGGAAATTCAATTTGTCGCTGGTGGTTTGTTTGCTAATGTCGGACAAAGCATTGGATCAAAAATTGGTGGCGCTATTGATAGTGTTCTTAAAATTGTTGGTATTTCAACCGCACTTAGCACATCCTTTGGACAAATTGGTGCAGGTTTAGGCTACTTCGCAGATTCTTTAAACGAAGCTTTCTTTGGCAGCAAAACTGACAACCATAGTGTCGAATACTTAAACAACGCAGTAACCAACCTTCAAAATGGTATTTCAAGTTTATTTGGAAGTAAAGTTTCCTAATTTCATTTAATATAATCATTGCAAAAACGTTACGATTATATTATATTTTGTATACAATCTAGATTGTATATATTATTTTTTGGAGAATAAAAATGCGTGAAATTTCTACAAACGAAATCCAATTTGTTGCTGGTGGTCTATTTGGCTTTACTTTTAGTAGTCTTGGACAATCTATTGGTTCTGGTATTGGCGGTCTTATTGACAAAGCATTCGGCGGCACAACCGCTCTAAGCTCTTCATTGGGACAAATCGGCCAAGGTGTTGGTGCACTTTTTGATGCTCCTTTCCAACTTCTTTCAATTTCTAATGCTCTTAATACCTTAACAGGTGCTGTAAGCGACATTGGTACCGGTATTTACAATACTGGTAAAGAAATTATCTCTGGCATCGGAAGCTTAATCCCTACTACACCAGCAGCATAATAATCTTATTCTTTTCAGATAGATCTATCTGATTATTAAGATGTGGCGATGTAATATAATATTACATCGCCATTTTTTATAACAGTTAGCCAACTAATATATTATTTTACACATAATTTAACTAATAAAATTATCTAAAATCTCCATATCATTTATTTAAGCCTACAAAATATTTTATTGATATTTCGAACTTATTATGATAATCAAACATATTATTCATTCTTAAAAAAGATGAATAATACTACGAACAAAATTAGCTCTTTAGGAGAAAAAATATGCGTGAAATTTCTGTAATGGAAGTTCAATTTGTTGCTGGTGGAACAGCTGCTAGTATTGGTCTATCTATGGGCCAAGCAATTGGTAGCACCATTGATAGCTTATTCAAAATCTTTGGTTCTACAACCTCTCTTAGCACCTCTATGGGACAACTAGGTTCAGGAATTGGTTCTATTGTAGATGCTGCTACTTCTGGCGGTTCTATCGGTGACATTTTCAATAATGTTAATAGTGCAATCAACAATATTGGTGTTGGCGCAACTAACGTTTTCAATGACTTAGTAAGTGGCTTTAAAGGCATTTTTGCTT
Source organism: Commensalibacter oyaizuii (assembly GCF_029953265.1). NCBI lineage: Bacteria > Pseudomonadati > Pseudomonadota > Alphaproteobacteria > Acetobacterales > Acetobacteraceae > Commensalibacter > Commensalibacter oyaizuii. The sequence continues at coordinate 2,145,720 of NZ_JASBAO010000001.1, read as the reverse complement.
AATACATTGATAAATAATATCACCTGACTTTACAGAACCTGACTTAATTTCTTAAAGTCAGGTGACTATTGAGCCTGCCTTCTCCTCCAACGTATAATAAATATTAAAAAACTTTATAAATATTTATCCCTATCTTCACACCTAACATCAAATTAAGTACATTAATGAGCTCACTTTTTAGACCAGAAGTATTGGAAGCCAAACGCGATACATGGCTTGGTCGAGTACAAGACATTCAACCAATCCCAATTAAAATTATTTCCATTATTTCCATTGTATTTACAATAGCTGTTATTTTTTATGTATATTATGGTGGTTATACACGTAGAATTCATGCGGTTGGCAGCATGATGCCTGTTTCAGGACTAGTAACTGTCGGATCTCGTGTAAATGGAATTGTTACAGAAAAACTTGTCTCCGAAGGGCAAAATGTCGAAAAGGGGCAAAAACTTTTTGTTATCAGCTTAGAAAATGACTCTATTAGTGGTCCGACTCAAGAACAAATAAATACTATATTAAAAAAGCAAAAAGTTATTTTAATTGAGCAATATAATCTTAAAAAAAATAATGCTCCAATTGAAAAAGAAAATATTAAAAGCACACTGGCTAACCTCTATAGACAACATCAAAAAGTCAGCGCTCAAATTGAAAAAGATAATGAAATTATCCCTAAAATTTTAGCATCTTTAATGCTGATTGAAAAAGCCAAGAAATTAGCCTTAGCAACAAATTTAGAATATCAAAATCAACTCTATACCTACGCTCAAATCTTGAGTTCCCACTCACAGTTTCTACAAAGCCAAACCTCAATCGAAGGACAAATTTTAGAAAATTCTTCAAAACTTCGTCTATTCGATAGTACCCTACAACGTGATTTGTATGATATTGAACAAAAAATCAACCAAACCGAACAGCAAATCATTCAAGGTGAAAAAGACCAAACTATTGTTATTACTGCACCAACGAGTGGAACAGTCACTGCTTTACGTGGTTATGTTGGACAATTAGTTAATAATAACTCTGCTTTACTCAGTATCTTACCTAAAGGTCATCGTTTAGATGCAGAACTTTATGTTCCCAGCTCTGCTGTTGGTTTATTGAAAAAGAACGATACGGTCGTTTTAAGTTATGCAGCTTTTCCTTATCAAAAATTCGGCCTATATAAAGGCGTTGTTACAGAAATTACCTATACTCCAGTTACTTCGGAAACAATGGGTAAAGAAGATAGTGACCGTCTGAAAAATGAATTTGCCAATCCTAATACAGCTGGTGATCACACTTTATATCGTGTCAGGGTAAAACCCGATCAACAATATATTACAGGATATAAAGACCAAATATATCACCTACAAGCAGGAATGAGAGTCGAAGCAGATATCGCAATTGATTATCGTCGTTTGTATCAGTGGATGTTAAATCCATTTATCAAAGTCAAAGATACTATTAAAACAAGATTAGTTAAGCCAACACCATGATAGAAGCCCTTAAAAATTTAAAATTTGGCTTTCGCCAAACAGTTCCTGTTATCTTACAAGTAGAAGCTGCAGAATGTGGTCTAGCCTGTCTTGCAATGGTGATGGGATATTACAAAAATTACATTGATCTTGCGACATTCAGACGCAGAGAATCTATTTCGATTAAAGGAATTACCTTACAAAACATTATCGATGTTGCGCATCGTAATAATCTCTCAACGCGCCCCTTACGCTTGGATATGGAAGAGCTTAGTAAACTTAAGCTACCTTGTATCTTACATTGGAGTTTGAACCATTTTGTTGTACTAGTCAGCGTTAAAACAAATGGCATTATCATCAACGATCCAGCCCATGGGCAACGAAAAATCCTATGGGAAGAAGTTAGTAAAGAATTCACAGGCGTTGCTCTTGAATTAGCGCCTAATGAAAACTTTGTACGCAAGGATGATCGAAATAATCTTAAACTTAGAGATTTATTTAGAAGAACAGATGGATTAAAAAGTACCCTTGTTTTACTCTTTTTTGCATCCTTAGGCTTAGAAGTAATCTCGATTATTATGCCAATGGCCTCGCAGGTAATTATTGATGAAGTCATTGTTACTTTAGATAAAAATCTTCTAACGACGATTGCTATTGGGGTTGGATTACTTATCCTCTTGCAAATGGTTATCGCAACAGCTAGAACTTGGATGGTTATGCTCTTTAGCACGCGCCTAAGCGTGCAATGGAATGCGGGCCTATTCGAGCATCTTAGTCGCCTTCCTCTGGACTACTTTTTAAAACGCCATGTTGGGGACGTATTATCTCGTTTTGGTTCATTGGGTGTTATCCAAAAAACCATCACAACCGACATGGTTCAGGCAGTCATGGATGGGATTATGGCGATTGGTATGTTTATCATGCTGATTCTATATGGTCAGTGGTTAGCGCTTGTTACCCTAACTGCTGTTATTTTGGATGCGATTGCTCGATTTATTGCTTATAATCCTTATAAAAGAGCATCTGAAGAGGGCATTGTATATAGTGCTAAAAAAGACTCTCATTTCATTGAAACCCTACGTGGAATGGCCAGTATTAAATTATTGGGATTACGCGAACGTCGCCGTGCAAGATGGCTAAATCTTTTAGTAGATAGTATTAATGTCGGTTTAAAAACCCAACGCTATGACTTAATTTTTGGACGTATTAACGAAACAATCTTTGCAGCAGATCGTTTGATTTTAATGGTTGTAGGGGCTTATTTCGTTATGGACAATAAAATGTCCGTTGGGATGTTAGTTGCCTTTTTATCCTACAAGGATCAATTTACAAGCCGTATTGGCAGTTTAATCAGTGCCGCTTTTAAACTTAGAATGCTGTCTATCCAAAGTGATCGTATCTCTGATATCGTCTTAACTCCTGTTGAAAAAGATGCTACTGAGGCCTCATTAACCAATGAAAATGCGGTGGCTCCAACGCTCGAAAATCTGGACAAAAAAAGATCTTGTGAGCAACTAGAATGTGTTAATCTTGGATTCCGATATGCGCAGGCTGAGGATTGGGTATTTCAAAATGTTAATATTCAAATCCCTAAAGGTAAAAGTGTAGCTATCGTTGGACCTTCGGGCTGTGGTAAATCAACTTTGCTAAAAGCTATGATGGGGTTAACCCATCCAGAGGAAGGGGAAATCTTATTTAACGGTCGTAATATTATCAAACAATCATTAGATGTTTATCGCCAAAATATTGCTGGGGTTTTGCAAGATGACGGCTTATTTTCAGGCTCTATTGCAGATAATATCTGTGGATTTGATGATAAACCAGACCATGAACTGATCATAGACTGCGCCAAGAAAGCTGCTATTTTTGATGATATCATGGCTATGCCTATGAAATTTGAAACCTTCGTTGGAGATATGGGAAGTTCACTTTCCGGTGGTCAAAAACAAAGGGTTATTTTGGCACGTGCCTTATATCGTCAACCAGAGATCTTGTTTTTAGATGAAGCAACTAGCCACTTAGACGAATTAACAGAAGCCCACATAGCAGATACCTTAAAAAATATGCATGTTACTCGAGTTATCGTGGCCCACCGCCCTGCAACGGTTGCTCTATGCGATTTAATTATGGTGGTCGATCCTCAAACCATTAAAAAGGGTCAAATTCAGGTTATTAGAAGAGAGGATCTATATCCTGAAGAAGCTTAAAAAAAATAAATAGCGACTTTTAATTTAAAAAGCCTATTTCTTGTAAAGAAATAGGCTTTTTTTTATAATAATAATTAAACTTGTATTATTTAGAAGCCTGTCCCTTGAGATGTTTCATACATTCGCTGTAATACCCTCCCCCTTTTTGAATCCATTTTAAACCACCGTTTTTATTGGTTGCTTTATTTACTTTGTACTGATCACGACATGTGTGCATCCGTGCCGTACCATCTTTTTCCTGTGCGTATTTAGTATCCACTTTATCAGGAAATACAATATCCCCAGAAACAACTGGAGCGGTTGCAGATTTTTCTACAGAAGTCGTTTTTCCTTTATCAACCTCTTTTGAGGTAGTAGCCTGAGATGACTCTGCAGCTTTATCAACACAATGCACTGTTTTATATTCTTTAAAGTTCTTTTCTTTTAAACTTCCTGCTTTTTTAGCTGCACTAAATTGTTCATAACATGCTTTACCTTCTGTTGCAGTAGGTGCAGCAGATACTGCATTTATCCCCACCATACTACCAATCATTAGTGCGGTAATAGCTGTATATGCCCCAATTTTGGGTAAACGGAAAAACATAAATTTCATTTTAAACTGCTCCTAAATAAAACATTCAATAAGCAAATATCCAGCATTTTCAAAAATTATATGCACAATGCTGGAACTTAATACCTCCACTATGTATTAATTTGCTCATTATGCAAGACCATATCTAAACCTTCACGTTCGGAATCTTGGTCAACACGTAATCCGATTGTTGCATCGATTATTTTTAATAAAACTAAAGAGACTATACCACTCCACAGAATGGTTACTACGACAGCTTCAATCTGTGCAACTACTAACCCAAAGGAGGCTGAAATTCCTGCGGGATCTGTTTCTGTTGCTGATAATGGACCAAAAGCAAACACACCAGTTAAAATTGCTCCGATAATTCCACCAACACCATGTACACCAAAAGCATCCAACGAATCATCATACCCAAGCTTTCTTTTCAGATAAGAGCAACTCCAAAAACAAGAAACACCGCCGATAAATCCCATAACCAATGCTGGCCCTGGCATAACAAATCCAGCTGCGGGTGTAATGACAACCAATCCAGCCACTGCACCAGAAACTGTTCCCAGTACTGTTGGTTTCTTGCGCATCAACCACTCAATAGACATCCAACCAATTCCACCAGATGCAGCAGCAATTTGTGTAACCAACATAGCCATTCCAGCACGGCCATTTGCACCCAGTGCAGAACCTGCATTAAATCCAAACCAGCCGAACCACAATAGTGAAGCCCCCATCACTGCATAACCTACGTTGAAAGGCGATAAATCTCTTTTTCCGTACCCTATTCTTTTACCAACAACTAAAGCACATACTAATCCTGCAACCCCTGCATTAATATGAACAACTGTACCGCCAGCAAAATCGATTGCTCCTAATTCTGCTAACCATCCAGTTGATGTCCATACCCAATGTGCTATTGGAACATAAGAGAGTAGCCCCCAAAATATACAAAAAACACATAATGCACTAAATTTTATTCGCTCTGCTACAGAACCAGCTAAAATAGCTACTGAGATAATGATAAAAGTCATTTGAAAAACGACATATACGCTCTGAGGAATAGTCATTATCACAGGGGACGCAGTATCTGCCCCCAAAACAAAACCTTTATCAATGCCATAATGGTAACTATCTAAAATTCCATTCAACATAATTTTAGATACCCCACCAATAAAAGGGGATCCAGTCGTAAAAACGAGACTATAGCCAATCACCATCCACATAACGCTCATCAAGCAACAGATCGAAAAAGACTGCATCATTGTTGCCAAAACATTTTTTTTCCGTACCATTCCTGCATAAAATAATGCAATACCAGGAACAGTCATTAATAAAACCAAAGCAGCACTCATCAACATCCAAGCTGTATCACCTGTATCTAAGGCAGGTGATACCACCTGGGTCGCAGCATATCCATGATAAGGTAACAAACATCCCAAAAAACTTATAAAAAAGAATTTTGTAAACCGAAAAGAATTTATGTATTGCAACCTACCCCCTCCTCACTTTTTATAAAATAATCCGTAATGAAATAGACAACCTAAAAAAACAACATCAAAGTCAGATCACTTTAACTAGAACTCTGTAAAAAATTCTGAAAGTAGATAACAAAATATTGATGCGTCACTATTCAAAAAAACTATTCTGCACTATAAAATAACTAAATAAAACGATAAGTTTAAAAATACATTCAAAAAATTTCTAAAAATCCTTTAATTTTTTCTTACTATTGCATATTTACCGAGGTCATCATGAATCATTCTTTATCACGTTCCCCTCATCCGATTGTTCCTGAAAATAATGCCATGAACGATCCTAACAATATTTTAGCTAGTGGCCCCGATAGTCACGAAATTAATTTAGATGCTTTATGGGAACAAATAATTAATGAAAGCCATTCATGCTGTGATCCCTTATTGGCCAGTTTTTTTAATACGTGCATCCATAGTCATCCAAATTTTGCAACAGCACTTGCTTGCATGATTGGAAGAAAATTAGGGGATATGTCAATTTCATCCTCTGCCTTAACACAATTAGTACAAGAGGCTTATAGTGCCAGTCCATCTTTAATCTCCACAGCTGCCGCTGATTTGATTGCTGTAATGATGCGCGATGCGGCATGTTCAAATTTGGTTACTCCTTTTTTATTTTTCAAAGGTTTTCACTCTATCCAGGCACATCGTATTTCCCACTGGCTTTGGAACCATAAAAGAGATTTCTTAGCATTACATCTTCAAAGCCGTATTTCAGAAGTATTCGGTGTAGATGTTCATCCAGCCGCCAAATTCGGGCAACGGGTCATGATTGATCATGCAACTGCGGTGGTCATCGGTGAAACAGCCGTTATTGAGGATGATGTTTCAATTTTGCAAGGGGTTACCTTGGGGGGTACAGGAAAAGTAGAACAAGATCGCCATCCCAAAATTCGTCGGGGTGTCTTAATCGGTGCGGGGGCTAAAATCTTGGGAAACGTAGAAGTAGGCGAAGGAGCCAAAGTCGGTGCGGGTTCTATCGTTTTGGAACGTGTGCATCCTTATACTACAGTAGTTGGTAATCCAGCCCGACAAGTTGGGGTAAGGCACCGCGATATGCCTGGTATTTCAATGGACTTATCCCTGCCACCAATTGATTATATTATTTAGAATAAATATTTTTTGGTTAATGAAAAACATTAACCAAAAACGGATCGTGTCAAAAGATATAAGCTACTATTTTTGATTTAGGCTAATGCTTCCAACTCATCTAGCCGCATCATAACAAAGTTAACGTCCACAGGATTAACCCAATCACTTAAATGATCTGGACGATTATGATCCACCCCAGTTTCTAGCCGATCAGCCCAATAACGCAGTTTACCTTGTAAAGACATCGTTAAAAAACACGGATTATCATGATGACTGGGTATTAGTTCGTAAATTAAAGTATTTTCCTTACAAAAAGCAATATTCGATAACCCTGCACCCAACAAAGCGACAACAATTTTTGCATGCTGAAAAATAATAATTTGTTGATCAATGGTATATTGCTCGGGATCCAAGATAAAATAACCACGCTGTTTTAACGCAGCTATCAACTCTGACTCGTTACGCAAATGTCGGTGTTGTTTGGTTGCTCGGCTAATGTATATTTTATCGTGACATAATTCAGACGTAACTGGAATAGCAACATTTTCCACCATCGCAGCATATGCCTGGACAGATATTTTTGAATTAACAAAATCTGCCTCACCAGTCGCAAGTTCATAATAATCCAATATACTAAAAGCATATTGCTTGTCTTTCTTTATTTCAACGCACTGTGAAAAATCGATACCCAATAATTCTAGCGTACGGCGCTGCCATACTGTCAATTCAGCAGGAATAAGATACTTTCCCTGCACGCCAGATAATTTTGCTGCATAAAAAGCGGGTATTGCATGGGCTAACCAATGAAAATAATTATCTTCCCAGTGATCAAAGCAACTAAAGACAATTCCTTGCGCTTCGTAAGAAATAAGGTGCTCAGGACGCACGGATAGAGACTTTAATAAATCACCATTGATATAGTGACTGCTGTCGATAATTGCTTTTCCATCTTTAAAAAAAACTTTGTAATATGAATCTAAAACAATATTTTTTAATCGATAGCGATAAATCGGTTTAGCAGCGCTTTTCCAATTAAAAAAAGGATAATAATGCTGATTAGATAAGTTTTGCACACCTGGCCATACTAACTGTCCATCGCATAATTCACAATATTCAACTTCTTTTTGTTCAATGGCAACTTGATGTAGATATAAATCTTGTGATGTCGATTTAATACTAATTTTCTTAGAGTTATATTTCTTTTTGAAATATTTTTTAATAATGGAAAACACTCAATTAAACCCTCTAAATTAGTATTTAAATATGCTTGTAATTTAAAAAAAACTACGTGTTATTTCGTATAAAGCAATAGCACCTGCTACAGAAACATTCAAACTGTCAATATCACCTGTCATACGTAAGCTAGCAATCTCATCACAATTCTTTTTTGTTAATTGCCTGATTCCAGCTCCTTCTGCGCCCAGCACCAAAACAATACGACGGTTAACATAATCCGCGCCGTTGAGTAAATTACCATGTGCGTCCAAGCCAACAATCCATAACCCTTGCTCTTTTAATTTACCCAATTCCCTTGATAAATTCACTGCACGTAAAATCGGTATGATATCTAATCCACCAGAAGCTGCCTTAGCCATAACTCCATTCTCATCTGGCGAATGGCGATCTTGTAAAATAACCCCTGCAGCACCAAAAGCCACTGCTGATCGCAAGATTGCCCCAATGTTCCTAGGATCAGTAACTTGGTCAAGCATTAAAATAGGGCCTGGACGGTCTAGCATCTCATCAATACTTGCACCGCCTAAAGGCATTACGTGCAATGCCAAACCTTGATGCACGGCATCTTTTCCACAAATTTTATCCAATGTAAGACGATCAACGATATCGTGACTAATTTTTAAAGGAATGCCTAATTTTTCTATCAAATTTGTATAAGCATCAGATGTAGCCACTAAACGCATTTTCTGGCGCTTACGATTTACCAACGCAGCATGTACAGCATGCAAACCATACAACCAAAACCCACCTTTAATTGTAAAATTTGTGTTAATATTGGTTTGTCTACTCATGAATCGTCAATCTTTACATAATTTAAAAATAGAACATTATAAAAAATCATAAAAATTCTCCAGAGAAATTTTATTATCTTATTGACAATGGGTCAATTAACCTGTTATTAACCTCATATCTTTTACGGAGGGGTGCCCGAGTGGCTAAAGGGGGCGGACTGTAAATCCGCTGACGTACGTCTACGTTGGTTCGAATCCAACCCCCTCCACCATCCTGATACATCATCAGTTGACCGATAAATATTCCTCAATTTAATAGTATCAATCTTTGATCAGCATCGCCTTTTTATCAATTCCATATAATAAAACAAAGACACTTTCAATGAAAAATAACTATAAATTTTGGGGTATTCATATGGGAATACATGTTGGAAGTGAGCCTATAGAAAAAAATTACGTAGCGATCGGCTGGCAATTAATGGGGGATTTAAGGTTAATCGAAAATAATCGTGATGATTTTAAATTCAAACTAAAAGAAATAGAACCCAATTCAAGCGATGCATCTATCAGAAGTCAAATTGGTAGCGTATATCGGTTTGTGCATGAAATCAAAATTGGGGATTATATCATATATCCATGTAAAGCAGATCGGTTAATATATATAGGTCAAATTACCAGTGATTATTATTATGATAATAATAAACAAAATGATAACGATGATCATGAACTTTATCCCAATAAACGTGCTGTTAAATGGCTGATGAACAATGGAATTCCTAGAAGTCAATTTCCACAAAATATATTAAATACGATAGGCTCTTTTATGACTTTATTCGAAATTAAAGATGAAGCCGCATTGTATTTTTCTGAATTACTCAGTACAAATTGTAACAATCTAAGCAAACAAATCCTCCCCTCACCTCAGGATTACACAGAAACATCCATAGATGAAAATGAAGATGAAGAGATAATAAAGGATACTGTTAATATTACTCAGCAATCTACTGAGGATTTTATCATTAAAAGATTATACAAAAAACTAAGCCCAACGGAATTTGAGTTTTTTATCGCTCATTTATTAGAATGTATGGGATATGTAGCAAGAGTTACACAGCAATCTCGTGACGGTGGGGTTGATATTATCGTTCATAAAGATCAATTAGGATTCGAACCTCCAATTATCAAAGTACAATGTAAGCATACAACCGATAAAAGCACCTTACCTCAAATTAATCAATTACTAGGCACTTTATCTCAGAATGAATATGCTTTGTTCGTCAATTTAGGTAGCTATACCTCTGACGCAAAACAAAAGGCGTTAAATGAGTCTAGACTTCGACTGATTGATGGACAAGAAATTGTGAAATTAATATATAATTTTTATGATTCATTTCTTCCTAAATATAGAGTCATCATTCCTCTAAAACAGGTATTTATCCCCAATCTTCCAGAAAATGAAAATCTTTAAAGAAGTCGCAATAAAAAAACAATCACCAATACTCATATATTTCAACGCATTATACGCACATATTTCATCTATAATCCATAGACAACTCCACAATCGATAGTACAATATTATTTATATTCTGTTTATAAATTCTAAATTCTGTACATAGATAAATTCTCTATAGAGCCTAGAATTCCTTGATTCTACCGATGATTTTCGTACCAATTCAGAGCTTCTTGCACCGTATAATGGTTATCTTTTACATAAAATCAAAAATTATTCAGACTTTATCAACAAAGTTATCCACAGAAGAACCTTTGCATAATATACTTTAATTTTTGAATCATATATCCATAATAATAAAAATATCCAAACGATTTAATAGACTTAAGGCTTTATTTGACGGTCTCTATGAATATCAAAAAAATTTATGCTGTAAAATAAAAAGAAAAACGGCTGTTTCTGTAGGGTTTATGCTATAATATGTTGCGAAATGTTTTAGCATATGGCGGAGGGGATGGGAATCGAATTGTGTTATTAACTATATGATAAATATGGTAATATATATTTATCATAAAAATTATACCCTATTTTATACCCGTTTTTTATAACTTACACTTTACCGACAAAAACAATTAGTTAAAAGAGAATCGACTTGCGAAATTACTACCAAACTAACTTAAAACTTTTTTGTATAGCTCCATTAACTAGGATATGGCTTTTGCCGATACCCTTTATGGCGTTATAGAAAATTTCGTTACAAATAGAGCTACCAGAATATTTCTGGCAGTTCCATACAACATAGTTAGGCATCAATAGCCTGCTGGAACCGATCGACATTGCTTTGCCAATCTGCTTTGCCCAAGGCTGTGTTGTAATATTTCTTGTGATATTGTGCCATTGCCGTTGCGTCATTGGCCAAAGGCAAAGCCGCAGTAATCCGTAAGTAAAATACTCGACACATCGCTGCAGCAAAAAAAAGATTGCCTGTCATGACCCCTGGCTTTGGAATGGCTCTGTTGTCGGTATTCCAGTCCCCTGCAAGGTGTTTTAATGCTGTTGCTAGATTATTACGTTTTGGGGCACTTAAAAAATTCGTCCATATATCGTTATAAGTAAACGGCTCCATCTGCATAGCACCCAATGCAGGCCCCTTACCTAACTGTTTAAGATAAGTGCTGCCCCCTGCGTACCCTTCGGCAAGAAAGGTTCCTGTGACTTGGTTAATGGCACGTTGGCCACCAAAACCTATATAATTCAATGCTGGAGTTACGATCTCTTGTTTTAGATGTGGAATATAAATTCCACCTGTGACTTTAGCCATGGTTTTTTCCTATGTTGATTTTTAATGATGATTTTGAGGCGTTATTTTCGTAGGCCTTTTCGGAGCTACCCGAAAAACTGGTGCCTTTCTTAGTTCAAAACCTGATTATTTCTCGTACATCAGGGGGTAGGTTTTTGCCACCTCTGGCAAAAACCTCTAAAACTGTTGGTATTCTGATGTTTTTTCTGGGTCAGTATAATTTAAACAAAAAAAACTCAATTAAGTGAAACTCAAAACGAAACTTATTGAATCAACGGCATACGATAAAACGAAATGAACCGCCTGTGGTTAAAAAGGGTTTAAATTTCCTTTTTACAATAAAATAAATCTGGTATAATTTAACATAAAATTAATAGTTATTATACCAAAAAAACTATATACCAATCAAAACCTAAATGCTGCTTTTGAATTAACACGTGTCTTAACAAGTGCTTATTTACACTATGTTGAATTATGTAAAGGCAAATATCCAGATCGATATCAAATATTTATAGAACAAATAATCTATACAGAAAATTTAAATCCAAATAATCCACCATCAGGTTGATCTGTAAGAGTTACATCTATAATATAGGGGATAAGATCAAAACCTAATCTCTTTAACTCACCATCAGGAACTGCATCAGAGTTCATAGTAACAATATATTGAAATCCATATTTATCGGCTAAATTAGCTCCTATTTGTAATGCTTTTGCAACTTGACGTTCATCAACACCATCAAAAAGGTGACTATCATGAATTAAAAACCCTGGATGAATGCCACGCTCTAAAGCGATCAAAGTCAACATCATATCAAAACAAAAGATTTGCATATTTCCAACACCTTTGCTTCTAGCATTGGAAATGTCTGTAGTAAATTCTAATCCATTTGGTGTTGGTTCTATAACAAACGAACCTGCATGTTCATAAAATTCTTTAGAAATTTGACCAAAATATAAAATTGCTTTACTTACAATCGCTTTGCGCTCTTTTAAATCTAATTGTAACTCACCCTCTAATCGCATTTTATCTTGATCTAAATCCCGCTCACCTTTTTCTACATCCTCAGAAAGTTGTAGTTGTTGTTTAAGTTTTTGTAAGGATGTAATTTTCTGATTCAACTCTTCTTGCAACCTAGAAAATTCTTGCAGCGCGCCCCCCTCTTGTAAGATATTCATAATCTTCTGGCGACGGTTAGCTATTTCAGTTAATTTATTTTGATTATCATCTATACGACTTTGAGTTGAATTGATTTCAGATTGCAAATGTTCCTTTCTGTTTTCAATAATTGCTTTATGAAAAACTTCCACATCTTCAAAACGTTGTTTTACCAAATCAGATAAGATCACTTCGGCTTCATTATAAAGATTAATAATATCTTGCGCAGGGATAGGTTCTTCTTCGACCAAAGAATCTTGTAAAGCTTTAATCATTTCTTGATCTTGTACGATCTGAAGATTCAGACTGCTTGTCTGTATTGTTAAGTCATCTGCCTCATTTTGCATTTCTTGATATTGAGGAACCACATTAAAAGAATCAATATTGTTTTTTAAATCCTCTAACTCTTGCTCTTGTAATATAATCTCTGTTCTTAACTTAGAAGAACTTATATACGAAAAATAATCTAACTCTTCTTTATTAGCAAAGTCCTTGAAGGCTTTCTTTAAATCCGCAATTGACTTTCTATGAGCTCTAAATTCTTGAAAATCGATGGAAATATTCCAATCAAGACCTAGTAAATAACTTAAACCTACCTGTTCTTGATATGGTTGTTGGTACTTTGAATATTTCGTAACCTGATTACTTGCATCAAATCCACCTTCATTATTATTTCTTACAAAATATGGAAAAAGCATACGAAATGAAGGGGCAAACCGTTTTATATTATAGGCACTATTTGTATTTAATTTAAAAAACAACTCTCCTAGTTGGTCATTAAGTGCTTCTGTTCCCAACTTTTTATTGTTAAAATTAAATGGTAATTTGGAACGGTCACAGCGTTCAATAGTATACTCTGTATCGGCATGGTCAAAAATAACACTAAAGTTATGCTCTTTCAGAGCCTCTACTTTAAATAGTTTTAATGACCTCGCACCAAAAAGGAAATGGACAAGTTCTATTAAACCGGTTTTCCCTGCTCCGTTTCTTGTTCTTTTAGAAGATGTTTTAATCGTTCTTTCAGCTAATAAAACATTTAAACCTGGCTTGAATGTTAATGTTTTAAAAGTAGGTAAACTACTCTTGATTTCTTTTAACATTTTGATGCCAACCTAATCAAACCTTGTTCTATTTTAATTGCACCCATTATATATAATAAATCCAACGATAAAATAAACCAACGATAGCTAATGGGTGTCTTTTTTTTCTTTTGACGAATTTTATTCCATATAGAAGATATCGTTTCTGGTCTTTTCTGAATAATCGCAATGATATCAGCACCAACACCTAATAAAGATCGTTCATTAGTAATATGTTTTGTTGGTAAAATCATTGCAATGCCCAATCAATCTTCAAAAAAATCACACCGATCAAAGAAATATACCATATAAGCATATATACATGCCTGATATATTGGTAGATTTAATCTTTTTCCACCAAAAAACATATGCATTGCAGCAAAAATTTGTTCAGCGTTTTTTCCATCCTTCTTTAAACTATTATAATGTGTTCGAATTTTTGTTGCAATATTTTCTGCAAAGTCAGGATCTGGTAGGTTTTCCAAGTAGTTTTTGACCAGTCCTGATTTTTTCTGCCCTAGCTTAAAAAATCCAATAGCTTCATCAGATAAATTATTTTTATTAATTTTTTGTGCAGAAGGTGCTATAGGTAAAATATCGTCTTTGGGAGAGTATTTATAATCTCCAAAAAACCCTTCTATCAAATAACCCATATCACGAACATCTTGAATATCTAGCTGATTAAATGTTTCAGATGTTGGAGGTTTATTAAATAATTGATCTAAGATATTTTGATCGAGTTTGAAAATAAAATCTTTTATATCATTTGCATCCCATATAGCAATTGCTATTTTAGAATAATCTATTTTCATCTGCTCTATAAGACGAATTACCTTAGCTGGAATACCTCCAAAATCATTACAAATAAAAATCCATTCCTTCATATAAGGCCATTTTTCTAAAGCACCAGAAAAACTGTCTTTAATTTTGTTTATTAACTCACTTTGCTTAAGTGTCGCAGAAGGAGCATAACATTGTATTACTAATTTATCTGAAAAAAGATATCCATCGCATTTATCATCCCCCTCCCCACCATATGGTTTCACTGTTTTAAAATCAGCACTATAAATTGTTCGGTAAATAGTGTTGATCCAAATCTCAAAGTCATTTCCTTTTTTCTCGTATAAAGCAAACTTTACTTCTCGTTCATACCAATTACTCCAATCATGATTTTGTATATTTGAAATCAACAGAAGGTATCCTTCGTTCTATTAATAATATTAAGGATAATATACAAAAGGTTGCAAAACAGCAACCAAATGGCAAACAATTTAATTCCTTACTTTTTCCCTCTTTTTTTTAGGCATTAAATAAAATATAATGTTGTTATTTAAACCAAATGGTTAAGGAGTAATTTAATGGTAAGCTTGATAAACTACACATTAAAAAATGCATATCACTTTAATCAAGATCAAATTGATGTTTTTTATAATTTGATTGAATATAATACAATATTAGGCAGCCCTATACCTACAGGGGATTTTATAAATCTAATTCTAAACGGGTTTCATGCCAACAGAAATGTAACTTTGTCCAAAGCACAACTTTTTAGAAATATACTTTTATATATATATCACAACTTAATTTCTACACTAGATTTTTTTACAAAACCACAGCATGAACTAGATCTTTATAATAAATTTTTGGGCACTATCACACGAGAAATATGTTATCTACAAGACAATCCTTATGATAATGACCTTAATACCCTTTTAAGAAGAGTAATTTGTTTTAATTTTTCTGTTTGTCACCCAATCCCCTCCCCCGCCATGTTTTAATCAGCACACAGAACATACAAATTAAAAAGCGAAGTATATGTCTATAAATTAAGTTATTCTATAAAAGGACACATGCACTAATCTGTGCCTTTATCATATTTTGTAAATTAACGAAGAAATCATGCTTATTTGTTAAGAGCGTTATTTCATTATGATCATTTATAGAAACATAAAGTCTATCTTGTAATTTATTTTTGATTTTCAATAAGTCATCCTTATCTACCAAGTCCACATCTATATCAGAAAATATATAACCCCCATCTGATAACAAGTAATGATCATCAACTTTCTTAATATAAACTTGTAAATGATCGTGATGTCGATCTAGAATGCCAGTTACTACTTCAATACAAGTATCGTCGACCTTATTAACTTGACATTGACTAAGCGATGAGAAACTATATTCTGATATCTTAGCCTGTATTTCATCAAAAAATGTTTTCGGGACATATATACCTGGATCAGATGGAAAGCCTTTATTACCACGTATCCCTATCTCACATTTGTTTTGTAAAGAATTAGTCGGAATGCTTCCATTTTCGCTTTTACCTACCACCTTAACCACGGGACAACACATTTATTATCTCCCCCGCCATGTTTTAATCAACACACAGATTGCACGGATCACTAGGAATACTGGAATACAGACTGCTATTACAGGAATAACCCAAGGGTCATGGCTCTTGATCCATTCAGCGTTGTTTTCCCACCACCAGCGCAGGATTTCAAAGAGGTTCATGGTATTGCTCTATCCCCCTTGTAATTCTAAAAAGAGCATAGAGATTAATGGCTGAAAATATCCCCCAGCCTATCAAACTAAAATGCCATTGGCCATAAACGGCAATATTCAAGGTGCCCCATATCAGTAAAGACGAAGCAAGAAAAGCCGCAATCCCTCTGCCGATCAGACTTTCATAGCGCAGCGCCATAAACTGAAACAGGCCAAACATGATAAACAGCACTTCCCATAGATTAAACGGTAATACTTGCAAAAAACCATCCACAAAAGATTGCTGGATAATAAACCCATCAGGGACGCAAAACCCATATATCCCAACCGCCATTAACAAGACTGAGCTCCACCATTCAGCAAACCAATGATCATGGCCCCGTAAACTTCTAGCCAGTTTTTTGAACATGATTGTCCTCCTCTTTTTTAGTAACGGTGGGGGTTTTAAAAGAGGCCAGAACATGAACCACCTTCCACACTTTGTGCCGTTTGCTGGTTGGATTGGGTTCTTTCCAAAACCGTATCACCAACGTACACAGCGTTACCATCGCCGTAATCACAGCCACAATATTTCCTGCAATATCTCCTGGGATCACCCCCAATAAATATTGTAAAACTTGCGTTAATAAATCCGTATCCATCCTATTCTTCCCATAAAAAAAGCCACCTCAATGGGTGGCTTGTGTATTAAGATTATCAAACAACACTTCATTTATAACTAAAACTAAACATTAATCTATCCAAGGAGCATCCGCATCGAAACCATCATTTTGAATACCAAGCATAGACTGGCGATAGAGATGAATATTAATTCTTGCTGCGGTATTTGTCCTAGGGTTATCTATGCCTTTTTCTTCGCCGTTGGCTGTTGCACTAATCAAACTCAGCCCCCATAATTTCAAGTTAGAATCCCAATTTGCACTTGAAACTATCTGTTTAGCTGCATCTTTGTATGTCCAATCACTATCACGAGCTATTAACCAACTATTACTAGTTGTTGGATAATCTATTCTAGGTAATGGTTGTCTTAGTGGTCTTGCTGGCTCCCTTGGCCGTGTGCTTCCCCAATCACTATATATAATTTTCCTATTGGTTGCTCTTGCTACCTGTTCAACCAAATTATGATTTGAAAAAGGAAATTCTTTTACCCCAGATATATCCTGAAAATCCTTTAACATGGAAGTACATGATGAAACAATAATCAAATTATCCCCTAATTGATTAATATAGTTTCTTATTACTCTTTCATGTGACTCAGCAAGTAAAAGCGGATTAGCTACCCATTCACCATCGATAATAATAGAATAAGGGATATCGACTTGTTTCAATGAGGAAATTAAAACATTCATCTTACTTGAAGATTGATAAATATCAGGAGTTAATCTTACAGAAAATTCTCTACCTGTCGTTTGTATATTTTTAAGTTGTTGATCTATATCGCTATTAACGCGCAAGCAAGGCACAACATTCATAAAATCATTACAAAAGTCGTACCATATCTTACAATCCCCATCAGCTCTTGATAAATCTAACCATTTCTGTTTCGCTTCATTTATATCGGATGAAGATGGTATCTCATAATTGCGATCAATATCCAGGATAAATGATCTACCAGGAAACGCTCTTTGAACACGTTCAATCGCTTGATTTAATGTTTTTGAATTCATCCAAGGTGCCAACAATATAACAGGAGTCATATTGTCTTTAGCAAGATCAGGTAAATATTCCAACGCATTCATTTCACTGGGTCTTAATGAAAGAATTGGTACATAGCTTTTACCTGATAAATGCATGCTACTTCACCCACCAACTGTTAAAAGTTTTATACGTAGAGCTTGATTGGATACCTCCCATTTAGAAGCAATCATGTCAAAGGTCTCTTCGTCCATATTTTGTCTAAGATAATTTAAATCATCTTTTATTTTCTCATCTGGCATAATTATTTCAGCTGCAAGTCTATTGGCTTGAGCCTCTACGGCGTCAGAGTTCCCAGATCGATAAAGAGTATTATCTTTTATCGAACCTTCATTTTCTATAATGTCTTTATGAAGAAAAAAATGTGCTAACTCATGGGCAAGCGTAAAACGTTGTCGCTGACGGGATTCGTATTTGTTAATTCTAATAACGAAATCATTACCCTCTTTAGCTATCTGTCCCGATATGCCTTGTTCCAAAGGTGAAGTAAACACTTTCACTCCGAACTCTTTTGCTATTTTTCCTAATGGAACAGGGCGCATACCTAAAAAAGGTGTAATTAATTTTTTAGTTTGATCTGGAAGAGTTTCCAGTAATTGTCTTGCCATTTTTACTCCTCCTTCTCTATTAATTCTTTTTCTGTATCAGGATTAAGAACAGAACTTCCCTTCTGAAAGGCATATTCTCTTAATTCACCGTTTTTTATCATAATCTCAATTTGTTCATTTGTCTTAGTCATGATCGTATCTTTAATAAAAGGTAAGATTTTTTCCTCTTCCAATTCTTTTAGCTTCGCTTCAACCGCGCATGTAGCAGTTTTTTTTGCTTTTTTTTGAATTGACCCTATCGTCAACCAAGCTACTATGCCTATACCAATAGTCATCGCAGTTAGTACGACTGATAAAGCTGTCAACGTAATTGACAAGTAAGTAGAATAGTCCACGAACTTAATTTACCTTGTTAATTTACTTAATCGTATAAATAATAAAGCAGTCATTATCAATTTCATATAATAATTAGTCTTACTCAAATCCATAATTTCGTCTTATATTACATAATAATTTTATAAATTTTCGCTAAAAAAATCAATTTATTTTACCAACTGCACTTAACACAAAATATTCTCTTGCTAATACCCTATTTTCATCTTTGTTTATTGCGATAAAAAGGTACAAAAAAGACGCTTTCGCGTCTCCCTAAGGATAATATATTAATCTTCATTCTTTGAGGTCGATCCACGCATTAACATGCCCCCGCATAACCATGGTCCCCCATCCCCTGGATCAGAAGTGGGTAAAATCTTAAATGCTTCCCTTAACGATTTCTCAAATGCTGTAGGCGGCATAGTACCCAACCTTGACGCATCTCCAGAGGCGAATGCTAAACATCCATCTTTTATCCACAAACTAATTCCATCAGCAGGATCAGAAACAGGTAGAACACTAGATAATCCCTGAAGGGCTTTGGCAATGATAGAAGCACAGAAATCTGTTGCCTGCACGGTTTTGGCCTCGTAATCGGTAACACAACCCAATTCATTTTTGATAGGCTTCATAATTATTATTAAATCGTCATCACCAACTTCTTTTACTCTTAAAGCTGGATCACTAATTGGTCTGATTGTTTTCATATAAATACTATCCAAAGAAAAAAAATGCCCCTGTTGCTGATTTAAGAGGCTGAATGGTTGTGAATTGTACTAGGTTCGGAATATAATCGGGTGCAGAAAGTGTGTAAGTAAAAGACCCTTGTTTTAAAGACTGGTTCAGCTCTATTTGGAAGGCACGCCCCCCACAAGTTTTGCAAACAAAGTATAAATTACCAATTTGCTCTTTACACCCACCACTGAGCGAAAAAATTATACAATTGTGGGCATAACTGAACCAATCCAGTGCCATTTCCTGGACTGTCGCCTCAATAGATTGAATACGATCCCCGCCGTCTTCTAAAATAGCGGATATGTCCAAACTATAATCAAGACGCTCACCACTATAACGTGTAGGCAAGGTTATATTTTGGATAAAACTGGCGTTTGTATTGTAATATCCACCTTTATTTTGTAATTGAAGACATCTTTTACTTGAAATGACCCACATAACTGGTTCCTTCTAAATCACAGCACGCACTAGACATTCAACCAACCTTGTCTTTGTGTCTAAATCCTCTCGAAGAGGACAACCCAACCACACGTCTGATGGATTTCGTGAGGCAATGGCTGTACCGTGATCTGTTGGGGCAATGTGATCATCCAAAGTAACAGGCCCTTCAACCAACACGGGAACGCGACCAATAAGCGCAATTGGCACGTGCATTCCCATATCCTCTTTGCCATTCAAAATATAGGCTGGATCTTGAGAATAAATTCCTATAGCTCTAGCAGGGTTCGTACAAATAGTAATTTCGTTCTTACCTCCTCGCATCATAACCTGACCCACCGCTATATTTTTAGTATCTGCCTCGTATAGTTCAGCCATATCTGCTTTATTAGGTGCGATAAGTGTTTGTGTAATAAAAACTGTTGACTTGTTTTGATAATTCGAATTTTGCTTACGCATTTCAATAAAAGCAGTGATTTTATTTTTATCAGATGGATCATTTTGATCATAAGCAACAAGCTGCCACACATTATTATCATTAGGAATTTGATTGAAACCCCATGATGGCACCATCCCAGGCCCTGGGGCATGATCTAAGTAAGCATAATGTGTAAGAACACCCCCCGTAATCGCCAGACCACCAGTCTTTACCAAGTTACCCTTTAAGGTAGCTGTGTCAAAATCCTGATTACTGTTACCATTTAAATCAGCTTTGGCAGGCAATTCTTTGTGAATGATATCTGAAATTGAACCTTCTACAGACCATAAGCGTTGATAAATATCTTTTAAATCACTAGGGGTCAGCAAATAAATCTTTTCATCTGCTTTTCCATCCTCACTAACAATGACGTAAACCCCATCCTTATCCTTGCCAACTTCTTTAATATTCTTAAAACGCCCATCAACGTTACCAATTTGATCAAAGATTTTTATAATAATCCCGCCAAGCTGGTTCCAATCATCTTTATCGGGTGATTTTCCACCTACTTTGATGGCATTAACGATTTCGTGCTGTAGCGCATTAAAATGTGATGCAGGAAACAAAGTAGCGGGAATACCCCGAGCAGGGTCACCATCCGTTGCGTATTGTGGCGTGCCATTAACGGGGGTTTTGTCCGCTTGGTCAAATGGCACTGAGTGTTTTGCAATTAATAAATCCATTTTGTTTTTCCGTTATACAAGATTACTCACCAACAAAGGCACCATAAATCAACCAAGTATGAGCAGGTGCCATGCGATTGAAAATACAAGGCAAGAAAGCTAGATCCTGTTTTGATTTAATGCGCCACGTATGTCCCCATTCCTCTGAGCCAAAGGGTTGGCCAAAACGCGTTCCAAATCGAAAAGGACTGTATTGATCAATGGTAATGTCAAAACCTAGATATTGCTTGGCATAGGAAATATAAAAATCCATTGAACTATCAACAGAGGATACCAACCGATCCACCACCAGCATTTGACGCTGCTTCAAATCTGTAACCGCACCAATACACAAGTCAGGTAGACCTACTGTCTTTTCCCATTCTTCTAATAATTCTGTTGCTGTTGCAGGAAAGGCGACCTTTAATAATTCAAGGGCTCTTTCACTATTACGGGCATAGCTTTCACCGATAATATTGGCCCAGATCCAAATCATGCCTCCTTGCGTCCTAGACCATATCGGCCCCATAGGTAAAAGATTTAACAATGCATTTCGAAAGTTTTTAGCGGTATAATGAGGGATCATGTGGAAAAAGTCACCTCGCCAAGAATGGGTAAATGTCCCTTACTGGGCGGTATCACAGCCTCAGTTGGACTGGCGATATGATATTGACTGATGTTCGTAATTGAACCGATAGCTCGTTCCCATGAACTGGGATAGAGTGCTGTCCCTGGCGCGGCCTCCCTTCTGAACATGTCTGTTAATGCCGCCTTAATAACGTCCTGATTGGCTGCAGTATTATTTACGCCTAGGTCAGATATTACAAAATTTACAGGTTGAGCGATAGGAGAACAAACAATTACCAATGCTGTTACAGGCTGCTTTTTCCAAATGTAATTTGCCACCGCCAATTGATCGCCCGTAGCTGGATTATATCGATACTCATCTGTTGCTGACCCATCACTTCCCACGGGAAAACCATTCGTTGACGTATTCGCCTGATCGCACATAATCCAAACAATGACAGTACCAATACCAAATCCATTGCGTCCAATCCAGGCGCGTGAAACCTGAGATACTGATTTTGCCCATAAAATATATTCTTGCTCGCGTCCTACCGACCCTGAAATACGATATGCTTCAATAACACGTTGTCGATAGGCTTCTTCATCCTCTAACTCTGCACCACCTGTAATCGGAGTGATGGCAATTACTTTACTATCTACACCTGCCAAAGGATTTCCTAAAGACAGAGTTACCCCCTGTCCGACGTTACCATTAATTCCCGTATCGACAGATTCAACCAGTGCTTGTCCATTCACACTGTCAGCCACAGTGACATAGCTCCACCCATCAGGGCGTTTAATAATTGTGCCCTTTGGGATAGTTATTCCATCAATGGTATTGAATTGAACCGTGGCTGTCGCCTTGGACGGTGCTTTTTGAAAAACATTTTTTAAGTTTCCCCAACCAGCCAAATATTCATCAGTGGCGGTCCAAGGCACGGCCTGTCTGGAAATATAATTTAAATAAAAATAATGTTGCCATGATAACCCCGCCTGCACTTGCCCAATCGTGCCAATAACAGAGTTCTTTAAAGTTGTCTCAATTCCAGGAATACCCGCGTTGACAATATCTTGTATGACCTGTTCATTTAATTCGGTTAAATTAGGTGTAACAAAAGGCATTATACCCCCTCCCAAGCCCAAGAAAACAGCAACGTCTTAGGGCTGTTTTCCTTGGGTTCAAACAACTCAATTGAAAATTCCAAAATATCCGACTTAACCCAAGCAACGTGAACCGTAATACTGTTAACCAACCCATCATCAACCATCCATAACAAAGCCTCGTAAATCATATCTTGGGCCGATAAAACTACTGAATCTTTGTCAGCCTTTACAGCACGCCTTAACTGCCATAAACGCGATCCAATAGGTTCATCACGTAAGGCATCCCCCCACCATCCTCTACGATCACCATCTATTTTACCGATGGCAGCATTTTTTTCGTTATTAGAAGGTTCCAACGGGGCTACACGATCTGAAAATAACGACACCATCACCGCACTATATATCCCATGATCCAGGGCAATATCTCCGTCGGCAACCATCCATTCACCCTTGCCTGTTTCATTGCTCCAGACAATACCAATATCTCTTATTTCACTCATGATGATGGCCCACCCGTTAATCCGCCATTATGACCATTACTGTGAACATGGGATTTAAGACTGACCGATCCAGCCTTTACATCATCAGTTGCAACCATATTATTGGCTGTTATCTTTCCCGTTACCTGTACGTCAGCGTTTAGTGTAATTTTGTTATTTTGCGGGGTAAGCTCAATGGATCCATCTTCTTTTAAGATAATCATTGATCCAGTTTTGTGATAAATTGCTACCTCTCCATCCTTTAAATTTTTAGGATAATATCGTTGGTCCCCAGAGGCGATCACCACCCCCTTGTTGCGGTCACCTGACTGAAACTGAACCACAACATCCGCCCCAAGCAGAGGTCTGCTGGCAAAACCATATTGTTGCAGCACTGGCAAATGATCGCGAACCTCATTAACAGCAAATGTTACCTGTACCAACGGTGTATTTTGATCGTGCGTTATCCCTTTGGTTACGCGTCCAATCCCCATTGCCATATGCAATCGAGTGGCCATTTTTCGTAATGCCTCTGTCATCAATTTTCCCATAAAAAAAACCACCCCGTGGGGTGGCTGTGTCGCTTATAATTTTACAATTTGTTGTGATATGTCGTAAAATTCATCAGTCTTTTCTTGAATATATTGACTTAGAAATTCAACTCGCTGTCTTAACTGCTTTAACCGTTTTTGTTTAGGTTCATCAAAATCATCGACCATACGGGCGACCTCTTCAAAACATTCGTTAAACATATCATTGATAGTCGATAAATCTTTACTAAGGGTAAAGGCAATTCTTGATGCGTCAATTTTGTAAAGGGATTGTTGTTGTCCAATTGAATAACCAAAATGAATATTAGTATGCATCACACCTCCTCCTCATGCTTCGACTTTAGAGAAGATTAAAGCACGAGAAAGCGTTTGTTCTGGTGTTTTATCAAGAATGGTCGCCATATAGTCACCAGTCTTACGAATAGATGGTAATACTTCATTAAATACCCAATCCTGAAAATGTTTTGCTTCTGCTTTATTGCTTCTGAAAATAACACGATATAAATTAAGTTCATTGATAAAAGCCAACTCTTGCTCACCTCCAACGGTAGGAGCGTACGTTTTACGTCCCCCCTTTCGATCTAGCTGTTTCGACATCAAATCTTGTGAATTTGCGATATTCAAAACCTCGCATATGTTATTCAGACAATAACGACCTTCTCCATCTTTTTTAACTGATGTGTTTACGATGATAGGTAGAAGTTGTTGATTTTTAAGGATATTGGTGTTAGTATTACTCATAACTAACCTCCTAGTTGCGTGCTAATTTTGTAAGAAGCAGTGGAAAAGTTTGGCGACAAGATCCACTGCTTTTTTTGATATCTGCGAAACATGGCTGAAATAACGTTAATCTTATTGCGATATCGATTCTATTTACAAGAAAAACGATGTGTCTTAAAAAAAAATATAATTTTTTTGACGTGAAATAATTTGCCGTAAAACCTTGATTTTTAAACAGTAATTGATCCACAACTCGGCTATTATTACGATAAGGAACTGGACTTTTGGGATATGAATCCCTATTATAAAAAGACATGAATACACCTTTGGTGTTGGTTCTTTTCTGTGTAGGTTTGCTGACATACAGACAGAAAAGAACTTGATTAATGAAACGGTCTGTTTTGATATTGGCGTATCAACTCGGGCCGTTTTTTTAATACCGTTTAAAAGTATTAAAAATCATTATAACCATCAAATTACGAATGAAAAGTGTCGGTTTCCGACTTTTTTCATTCAAACACGTAATATTTTCCGACAAAAATTCTGTATTTTTAGCTGTTTTCCGTCATTTATTAACTATTTATTAACAGAATATTAAAGGAAAAATTTTTTCGTTTTTTTTACAATCGACTAGCCTTTTACTTTAAATATACCCTTTAAATACCCATATTTTATTAAGAAGCCCGATTCTATTTTCTTTGATAGTATTTTGAAAAAAAACTATTAAAGTTCTCTGTACAGGCTTTTTACGACATAAATAGTGCAAAAAATGACATTTATTATTTCGTGACCTAATCACTAATAGTTATCGCTCTGCCATGGCTTGCACGACTGCGCTGTTTGCGGCATTTAATACAATGGGTTGTGGCATGAATGCTTCGGCGGGCATTAAGGTAATTTCAGCGTGTGTACCATCATCACCCAATCTGAATACCGTTTCAGAAATTAAAAGTTTGTTGGTTGTATTGACCTTTAACGTTGAAAAAGAAATCGGTACCAAGGTGTTGGGCTTCCAAAGGTTGCCCTGTTGATCGCGCCAACTGTCCGTTACCACTTGTATTGATTGGGAACGACCAAATCTGCGATTGACCTCCCATTGGGCGCGTTGTTGTGAAACCTCATACCCTGCATCCCCCATTTCAGCTGAAATCAACAATGGACGATAACGTTTGACCATTGGGTCGACGGCCTCTTTTCCTGTTGTAATATTTTTCATTTCTGGGGCCAGCTGATTGTCCTGACCAGGACTATAAAATAATGAGGCGGTTGTTTGTAAAATCATGGATACCGAACTGAACCGACCCGCCATGGAACGCCTGACAGAAACCTCTTCAACGTTTTTTCCCTCAACAAAACCTGATGCGGCTACTTTGGATCCAACTTTGGATACAATAACGTTACCATCGGTATCGTCATAAAACAGCAATGCTGCTGCACGGGTCATACGTTCAATGATTTCATAGCCAGTCTCTGTTAAAATTACTGAAAATTGTGGTATAACAATATTATCGATCGCGCCAGTTGTTTTGACCCCAATCCCATAAGGTTTACAAATTGCCTGAATTAATTCGACAACAGGCACGTTATTAAACTGATAAGTTTCAAATTTTGCTGAACATTCACACAAATCGATTGTTTTCGAGGCACCTTGAACCGAGACAAGATGCTCATTTGCGCTTAATCTGCGCGTAACGGTCAAAACGTAACCCGTAATTACCGTCTCTTTGCCAATTCGAACAACACAGGGTGCACCTTCAAGAATGGCGATATCCATCGAGTTAGGATAATATTCGGTACATTCCAATTCGAAAGTTGAAGGCATAATTTCAATGCCTCGGCGAATGGATACCCGTGTCCACCCCGATAAAACCCTACCCTCGACCTCGATCGTAACTTGATTAATTTTAGCATTGGATGGCCCAAAAGCAGAGGTAATAATAGATTCAACAGTCATGAGCTGAGCACCTCAAGTTGAGTCGGCATAAAAGCAGGATGAACAGGATTAGCACGTTGAATTAACTCACTAGCTCTGTTTCCATCAGCGTATAGTTGTTGGGCCAGTTGCAATGCGGGCAATGCTGCTGTCCGTTCGATGGTTCTTAAATGAGGCACCTCGCCCGCCGCCTTGGCCAAAGTTTCTAAAACTTTAATTCGCAAATCGCGCAATGCTGTTGCTGTTTGCATATTTTTGTCGTTAGTTGCAATTAAAATTTCGTTTTGTAAAATTTCAGAAATTCTTTTTCGGATCGTTAAAACTTCGTCCCAACTATCTGCCTGCCAATTAGCAGCAGCTTTACATAAGGTGCGAATGGCTGCCCTGCGGCACAGGGCTGCTGTGGCACGATTTAATGTGTTTTCTGCCAAACCAATTGGGGCAATTGTCTTGATATCATCGACGTTGTATTCACAAAGAGGGAAGATCAGATCCATCTGCGTTTTTGGATCCTTTGAAAAGCCCAGCAAAACCTCTGGTAATGCCACAATAGCATTGGCGAATTCTGTGACGGTTGTCATTAATTACTCCTTATAATGTCAGCGTTAGGGTCTACATTTTTAAGGGCGTTGACCAAGGTTTCACGATTGGTTGCAAGATTTAACAAAGCATCCCCCATCTGTGCTGCGCCGACTTTACCCAATGCAGCAATGGGGATGGTTCCCGTACCTTGTAATAAAACTTTGCTTCCCCATGCGCTAGCAACAGATACCGCACTATTCATCATGCCAAGATTAAGGGGTTGCACGGTATCCTTTATAAAATCACCAATGGCCGTATCTGCCAATGTATCTGACAATGCATCAATGGCGGATCCTGTTAGTTCGCTGATCAAACCTGCCACGGGGTTGGCATATTCTACGCAATCTAAGGTAAAATCGATTTTGTTTTGAATATTATCAGGTTCATGCCACGAACACCCAGAAATAGAGACTTTTAATAATCCAAAACTGGGATGCAGCAAAATACCGGGGCCTGTTTGTTCGACTGCATTAATTAATAATTGACGTTGAGTGATGCAGTCCTCCCCCACTACAAAACCTTGTATGTGGTATTTACGCATGTCCCGCCCTAAGTCTTCGACCCATACTTGATCTTTCATTGGGTATTCATGAATTGTTATTTTACGACCGTTTTCCCCGCTATTGCTATTTACCCAAAAAGACACCCCACGAAATGATGCCTGACGCATTATAAACCCCCAGCAGATTGAACGGGGTCCATAGCCCGCTGATAAGAAACCGATTCAATTTTTAGCTGAGGGCTACGGCTTTTGGGTTTAATTTCCATTCCTTGGGGTTTACCTTTAATATCAATTTCTAACACCAATTTTTGTCCACCCTGATTACTGTTATTATCAAACATGGGTAGATTGACTGGAGGTGCCGATGGTATGTTCATTCCTTCCGCGCCCCCCAACTGTCCTAGACCTGAAGCGGGTGTAATAGGTGCAATGGTCTTAATATTTGACATGTTGGGCATTGCTGCTTGGATTTTATTATTATTGGCTGCAACAATTCCCTGTGGTACAGCCTGGTTAAATGATAGTTTCCCCCCTTGTGCCTGGGCAAAATACTTTTGAAAATTCATCATGGCTTTTTGAGCATCAGGTGAAAATAAAGAAAAATCTTTCCCGCCTGATTTTAAAAACTGTTTTACCCCTTTACTGTTTCCCCCATCATGGTAGGCACCATACGCAGCAAGCACGTTTCCATGAACCTTTTTCAGCATTTTTTCATAATATTTACGCCCACCCAACACATTTTGAAACGGATCATATTTATTTACACCAACTTCTGCGGCGGCGGCATTGGTAAGCTGCGTATAGCCATAAGCTGAAGTTTTAGAATTACCCACCATGCGACCACTGCTTTCCGTCATAATGAGAGCTTTCATCATGGCTGGTGTGGCCATACTGCCTTGTGTTGCCTTATCAACATACCCATTCAAGGTTGCATTCATGCGTAAAGGACTGGTTGCAGCGCGTTGTCCAGCTTTTGCCATTTGTTCAACGGGTGTATTTGTTGATAGCAAAGAAGATGAGGTTGCTGGTACAATAGCATGAGAAGGTTGAGCAGCAACTGGAGGTGCTTTGGTGGCTTGATCAACTTTATTAGTAACTGACGAAAAAAAACCACCGATTTTATCCATAACCTTTTGAACACCCTGATTGGTAGGATTTTTCTCGCTTTCACTCCCTCCCCAACCAAACCAATTTCCAACCCAATCTTGCACATTAGCCCCACCAGAACCATTTGCAGCGACAGTGTCCTTAACTGGTAATGAAGGGGGATCAACCTGCATGACATTAGATACTTCCTGTGCCGCGGCCTTAGTAATCCCGAGTGCTTTGCCAACTTTACCCACTGCATATATAATTTTATTGATAATATTACCAATATAACTCCAAGCACTGTAAAAGTAATCTTTTACGCTATCCCACATATTTTTAAAAAATTCTTTAATGGGCTTCCAATTATCGATGATCCCTTTGGCCAGACGAACAAAAGGACTGACGGTGGGTAAAATATAATCAACAACAAATTTCGTATATGTCTTGATCCATGACCATAACTTTTCCCAATAAGGCCGAAAGGTGTCCCAATATTTATAAATAATAACAGCAGCCCCCCCAATGATAATCCCAGCTGCCATAATCCCCCAGCCCACCGGCCCCATGGTTGCCAATAAAGAGACCAAAGCAGGCACGACCACCCGACCAATTGTCATAGCCATAGATGCAAAAGGCGCAATGGTACCAAGAACACTGCTGACCACTTTAAATGCCATTAAACCAGCAACAATCTCAAGAACCGTTTTAAATCCACCGATTTTATCTATATTTTCTTGAATGGTTTGGCCAAATTGCTTAATCGAATTCCAGACCTGTTGCGCCCCATCACTGACCCGTTGCCAATTGATAGATTTAAGATAATTGGCAAATTGCCTTACATATCTTGCAATATTTTGCGTAATCCATACCCTATTAACGGCAATCCAGTTTGCCATATTGTTGATAATGGGACTAAGAACAGGCTCTATTGATTGTGCAAGGGAGTTACCAAATCCCTCAACCGACTGGGTTAATCGTGCTTGTGCACGCCTTAACTGATCAGCAGCCCTTGCCCCCGCCTCGTTCATCACCCCTAATTTGATGGATTCTTGACGATATTGAGCCATTCCAGCCGAGCCCTTGCGGAAAAAAGGTAATAATGCCTCCCCTTCGGCCCCGAAAAATTGCATGGCTACTTTTGCTTGGGCGACAGGATTTTTTAATGCTGCGATCTTATCGGCCAATTCTGGCATGACTTCGCTTGCTTTGCGTGCAGATCCGTCTGCATTGCGAAAAGAAACATGCAATGTTTGAAAGGCTGCAACCATTTGCGGGTTACGCCCTCCAACCGCATCCCACATCCCATCTTGCAAATTTTTAATCCCATTTGTCATACTTTGTGCAGAGACACCTGCCAAACGTGCGCCATTTTGCCAGCTATGTAAGCCAGAGACCGATATTCCTAATCGCTGGGATGTAGATTGAATATTACTGCCAAAATTGGCCCATGACGTGGCAAGTCGTGTCATCCCCGCGATGGTAACCGCACTGGTAATGGTGCCCAACACGGGGGCAATTTGCCCCATCACCCGAAAAGTAGATGTCGCCGAAGCGCGGATCCTTGAAAATCCCTCGTTTAACCGATTCATCCCTGATAATTGAGAAAATCGTTCAAAAGTGCGCTGAACATTTTTAATTGGGGCCTGCATGCGTTCCATATTGGCATTCACTCGTTGAATGACTTTGGTTACATTATCAACCGCTGTTATTGATACGGAAATGGGATTAACCATGGATTTTACCTTTGTTGCTTTTGCTCGGCTTCTTGCCCGTGGATCGTTGCCAAAACCACTTCTGATAACTGAGAACCCGTCATGTCATCAATCCATTGTGGGGGCCATTTGTAAAAGTAGATCAATTGTTGGCTAAGGCCTCGCCAGTTTTCTGGCCATTGGGAAAAAAACGCAAAAGATAACCGGATGCTTTCGTAAACTGACTGATGGGTAGTTTTAAGATACTTGCCAATTTTTGCCCTGAAACCTGGGTTAATAAAGATACTTGGAATTCCAGTCCCCCGACAATCGTTTGGCCATAGTGATCAAATTGCTTCATCGCCATTTTACGTTGCTTTACTGTGGGTTCTTGCAAAGCAATCTCGCTAAGGGTTTCCCCGTTACTTAATTGTAATGGTGGTATTAGCTCCATATCCCATTGATCATATGGCTCATTACAAGGGGTCATATCTTGAAAAGACATAACGAAATCGATAGCCTGATCCAAAATACGACCTGGCAACTCTTCAATACCTTGAATGGGCATTTCAGAAACGCTTGCCACCAAAATCAGCTGCGCATCATAAGCAGCAACAGAGGATTGTTTACCAGCCATTGTCTTGAAAGCCTGAATGACTTCATTTACGATAGGTTCACGTAATTTTAATTCAGTATAATCACGATCACCAACACGAACAGGGCGATCTAAAGAAATAATTTTTGTATTCATTACTGGCTGTGTCATGCGATATCCTCTGATACATCGTCACCTTCGAAATTAACCTCGAACTTGCCTTCTTGCGTGTTTAATTCGGGTTGTTCAACAAGCCACATTTGATTGCCTGTAATCACTTTTCCATTAACAAGCCTTACAATCACTGTGGCTGTTTCTTTGCCCATAATCTCTG
Source organism: Commensalibacter oyaizuii (assembly GCF_029953265.1). Classification (NCBI taxonomy): domain Bacteria; kingdom Pseudomonadati; phylum Pseudomonadota; class Alphaproteobacteria; order Acetobacterales; family Acetobacteraceae; genus Commensalibacter; species Commensalibacter oyaizuii. Next base: position 2,114,329 of record NZ_JASBAO010000001.1, on the reverse strand, counting down.
CAATGGGCTTGTCTTTGCGGTCAATTAAGGTTGCAGAAATTGATCCTTGTGTGGGCATTTTGGTAAAACCAGCAACCGCTGTTTGTGCCACCACGGTTTCACGTTTAAATCCACTCGTCTTGTATTTTATATTTTCAGCGTTCCAAACTTCACCGTCAATGGTAAGCGTGGCGTATCCGCCTATCGCACCTTGTGTCGATGCCATGATGTGATTCCTTATCCCTTGGTAAACTGGCAGTTACCTGCAATAATAAATAATTGATCTGAAAACCGATACGGCATCAACAGCTTTACCGTGCCATTTCCTGCGTTTTCAGCCTTTAATTCACTGGCAAATCCGTCCGTATCTTGCACCCATAAATATTCGGCTTGGGTACGATAACGGGCAATACAAGTTTTTCCAATTAATTCGGCTGTCGTTGCCTGTTGGCCTGCTGTAATTTTTGATCCGTCACGCAACAGCACACAACGAGGAAACTGATCAGATAAAAATTGACGCATATCCTGTATGGCCATACTGGCCGTTAACATTGTTTCAATATTTAGATAACTGTTATCTTCATTTCCGTAACTGTTGCGTTTATAGGTTGTGATCAACCGCTCAATCATTACCTGATTATTATCATTGACGATAAAAGTTGAGATCCCGTCATATAGTAACGAGTTGCGTTGTTGAAAATTAAAAAACCCTTGGTCACTGGGAGGCATAACGGATAAAACCAGCCCCGTAATTGGAATAGCTGGATTATTACGCATGCTGACTGCAACTTGTGCACCCACTTGTGCCGCCCATATCATAGGATGGGTTGGACTGTCCGATGTCGACATGATCGTCATATGCTGATCATTCAATCGATCACCTAAGGCTGTAACCTCGCCATAAGTACCAGACAAAGCCGTGATAGTATGACCATACAGTTGATCTGTAAGTTGCCATCGACCCGATTGGTCGTTTAAAAAATCCGTAAAAATCGACAAAGACTGTAAATCGGTAAAGGGATGAATAAACAAATCAAATTGACGACTGCCCAATCCTGCCAAACAATTAGACAATGACGATGGGGTGCCAACACCTCCTTGCATTTTGGTAAGGGTGGCAGTAATCCCCAAAGGCAAAGCCTGCCCAGCGATTTCACCCAAAAGATTTAAGTTTAAAGCAATCGCATTTCCGCACTGTCCACCATTTTTAGCGGTCAAGTTAACCTTGCCCTCGCTAGAATCTGCTTGTACAGGCACATTAGCAAATGCGTTAACACGATCGGCTAGGTTTTTTGCAATAGTGGTAGCATTGTCGCCTTTTGTTACAAAATACTCAATCAATTGATCGCCGATATAAAGAGAAATTTTACCGTTTTGCGAGGCCGTACCTGAAAATTGTATCGATCCCTTGGCCTTACTGACCACACCAGATTCCGATAAAGGTAATACCCATAACTCGCCTGTACGATCAATTTTTCGATAAGCCTCGACCATTAATGCAATTTGAGAACCTGTACCATACAACCCTTGGGCAGAAGTTACCCCTCCACATTGCACAGCAACATCAGGGGTCCCCGCCCCACTTTCCAGCATCTGGCCAATTAACAATACTCTACGCCTTACTTTGGCTGTATTTGCTTTTGATGCATCCAAAGCAAAATAAAAGCCAGGCACACGGTTATCACTGGAATATCCAGGAATGGAGATTGTATCAACCATCTTTGCTCTCCTTTTTTATTCCTGTTGTTAATGATTTTTTTAATTCAAAGGTGTTCTCTTCAACCTTGACGATATCGCCTGTATTTAATAGGCGTGCCCAGTAGAAGTCTTGAGGTACTTCTTCGCCCTGCTCTGACAAAAGGCGCATGGCCCCCGGCCAGCGCACCTTTCGTCCAGGTGCTGGTTTTACAAACATGATTTTTCTTTCTTGATAAATTAAGTAATTTGACCTGTAATTCGATCCACGACGGGACCCTCAGGAAAAAAGTCTTCGCGATACTTACAGGTTATAACAAAACGGATTTCAGCAATTTGTTTCCCAGTGTCAGGATTAAAAACGGTTTCCGTAGTAAAGGATGGCATTTGTTCAAAAGCATATTGAAAATCGTAATCACACATGATTATCTGTTCAACAGCATAACAGACTTGATCCAATTGTTTTGTCGCATCATCAATATTAACAAAATTACAAAAATACTGAATAACCAAAGTAGCCGTTCGCATAAAAACAGGAGTTGCTGTGGTTAGAGGTTCCATCTGGTCATGAGGTGCAGAAACAAAAAAACAAGGCAGCTTTTCCTGAGGCACTTTGATGGAAAAGTTGCGAAAAACCCGCCCCTCCTCTACCAACTTGGTTTTATCTAAGAGATTAGCCAATTGATCGCGTAAAATTGCCCTATATATTGTTGTGCTTTTTTGCATTTAAACCTCGGCATTATTTAACGCTAGATGTGCGCCACCTTGTCCATCAACCTGAACCTCTAAAACGTAATAATCTTGACCATTCAATGTCACACGATCACCCATATCAGGTTTGATGGGAAAATCATCCAAACGCACCCCCATCATCACGCGCGTGGCAACAACACCACTACCCCCAGCATCCATACCAGTGATAGGATTATGAAAACGCGTCACATCATCAAAAATAGCCTTTATACTAACACTTTCCCCAGATTGATGATGATAGGTTACCATCTTACCAAATGTATCCATACAGGGGGTAAGGACCAAATCCTTAAAGTCAACTGGCATCACTGCCCGCCTTTGGGGTGTGGGTTTTAGGAACAACGACACCCCCTGCGGGTAAAATACTACCTGCCACGGCATAATGGTTTTTGATTAAAAAATCCGCATCTTTGGTTGGCAAATCAAGGGTTGTTCCCCCTTTATATTTCACCCCATTATGACGTAAAGTCCGATTTTGTAGAACAGTGATGGTTGTTTTTCCTGTCGATACAAAAAGAGCAGAAGGTTGATTACCATTCTGCTCTTTTGTCTTATCCCCTAACGATTGGTCTTTTGAAGGATCATCGCCTGATGGTGGAGTTTGTGTCGCACCATTCCCCTCTGATTCATTGCTGTCAACAGATGAATTTTTTTCTTTTTCAAGATCTGATGAATCTTTTTCTTTTTCTAGATCTTTGGTATCTTTTATATCTTTAGCCATTGTCATATCCTTTCGCAACATGGGCAACAAAACTTGCATCAATTCGTGCTGGGAAAACTAACGGAGCAGATTGCAACATGATATGTACTTGTGGTGGATCATCAGGAACCCACATTTTAGGAACATATGCTACGGATGGATACCCAAAAGCTCCATCCATAATCACCCCATAAGCCCGAATACCTCTAAGTTCATCTTCGGAAATGCCAATTACTAAACCATCAGGAATCATGGGACGTTCGACATTATCATCATCAACGTACCAATCATTATATAACCAGATGCGATGGGTTCCCCAATATCCCATCATCATTGCACCTGGCGCAGCCTGTGGACCAAGAGCCACATAGGCATCATTATTACCACGAATGCCCGAGTTCAAAAATATCTGCTGCATTTTCAGATGTTGAATAAAGGCATCATAAGCAGAGTGTGTGAAAAGTAAATCAGTCACTTGTGCCCCTGATGTTTTTAGCACTTTTATGATTAAGTTTCTAATTTCCTCAGTTGGATTAGCCGTTGAATTTGGATCATCCCACATATCGGTTCCAGAAAAGACAATATTGAGTTCAGGTGAACGACCAAAATTCATAAAGGTTTCTTGAAACCCATTCCCTTTAATGACCAAATACCCATTGACCAAACATTGTGCTGCCATCCATTCCTGACGACGTTGCAACATATCAAGCTGATCTTTCATTTCAAAAGCAATATTCGCCAAATATTTTTCTGTAGGGGTATGATTGCCTCCGATCTGCTCTCCAATCGCACGCATAACAGGTTTTGTTAAATCAGGAATACGTTTATCTTTGATATAAGGTGGTCTGAAGGTTTTGGTTTCAATCGGTCTTGTTTCAACCAATTTTCCTTGTTGTAAAGGCGAACAAAAAGGCGCCATACGCCGTTTACCAACATCAATATCAATAGCGACATCTTGTGTTGTGGATAAAATTTCTCGTTTAAAAAAACCATCCAGCAAAAAAGACTGTGCCGCTTTTAAATTAGGCACCACATCAATCAACTGAACAGTTGAAAAAATCGGAAATTCAGTGTTTGTTTCTGACATTTATTATACTCTAGTAAAATTTAAGTTGGATTATCAGCATTGACAACATCTTGAAAAAAGAGTGCCAAAGGTCGTCCTGCATCCCGTAATGTTTCCAATGTCCAAGAATCATCTATAATAATTCGACTGGCATTAAACTCACCCGTAAAATATCCACCAGCCCCAGAAACATCACCTGAACTGGTATCGTATGTATCTACCAAAACAGCCAATGCTTTTTCAGAACCATCTGTTGCAGTTGCTTTAGAAACTACATAAACCCCTGTGTTATCTTTACCAATAATCGTCCCACGCCTTAGAATACCCTGATTACCTTTCAACGTGATACTTTGTGTAACAGGCTGTAATTCGCCTGCAATTAGATTATCTTGACGATAACTTACATCCTTGTTTCCATAAATCTGGGCACTTCCGCCCCAAATTGTTGTCATAATTTGATATCCTTCTTCACTGCACCTGTAACCATGCCTGCTTTCAAAATACTAGAAGCAGCAGCTTTATTTTGATTGCAAGGCTGACTTGGTCGTGGCGCGCCCACGCTTAATGATCGACGTTCTTGCATCATTCGTTGATTGTATAAAGCTGTTCTGGAGGGTTTATTGGATGAAGCTGGTTTTGCTATCCCCCCCGCATTTAACAATCGTATTGCCTGGCTGCGTGGGATATTTGTTCCAAAAGCCAACTCTGCTGCAAGTGCTAAATTATTCGCTGCTGCTTTACATCCAAAAATCGCAGCACACCGTCCACGCTCTCTTGCCCTTGCTTGGGCTGTGGTATCGTCTTCTTCATCCTCAGCATCAGTTTCATCATCACCTTCATCTTCAGCATCTGGGTCATCCTCTTCCTCAGCCTCTGGTTCTTCCTCTTCTTCGGCTTTGGCACGTTTTGCTTTTTTAGCTTTAGCCTTCTTGCCTTTGGCTCGACCATTTTGATCTTCTGGATCTTCAGCCTCTTGATCCTCTTCAGCAGAATTTTCTTCGTCTTCTTCTGCATCTATATCGTCTTGGTCTGAATCTTCTGCGCGTGACTTTAATAAATGAGCAAAACGCGTTGCATCATCATTGGATATTTTTTTCTTAGAACTGAGTTTTTTGCTCATTCTCTATTTTCCTTTATATTGTTGTACGAATAAAAATGCTTCATCAGCCGACATGACAAAATCAGCCAACCCTGCCTGAACACCATAAGGACCAAGAAAGGTTCCTGCCTCCATGTCTCGTATCTTTTGAGGGGGCAGATCACGATTACGGGCAACTTGCTCGACAAATAGTTCACCCAAATAATCGACCTCGGCTTGAATACGACCTAATGCACCTTCGGTTAATGAGGTCGTAGGTGCGGTCTCGCCTTTAAAAGCACCAAAAGTAATCGTAGTGATTTTAATCCCTGCTTGATCCAGTGCCTTGGTCATATCAGTATGCATCGTAATCACGCCAATACTGCCTACACCACCATATTTTGGGAGAATTATTACATTTGCAGCACTGGCAATCGCATATGCTGCCGAATAGGCACTGTCATCACAAATGGCAATAACGGGTTTAACTTTACGAATTTTGTAAATCACATCAGAAAGATCAAAACAACCTGATGCAACCCCACCTGGGCTATCGATCAACAACACAATCTTGGTGACTTGTGGATCATTGACTGCTTTGGCTAATTCCTGACGAATATAATCATATCCACAAGCAAATCCCTCATAACAAAAGTTACCAGGCACCAAGATACCTTTAATCGGAATGACCGCAATATCGTCATAGATTTCACCGTCAGGAGAAGCACGTGCCCCCATATCAGACAACATGCGTCGATTGCCCGCTCTTATTTCCTCGGCTAACAAGGACGCACGTCCGCATTCCAACGCCAAAGGTCGGTTCAAAAATTCTGTAATATTCATGATTTTTCTTTATGGAGTTGGTTTTTGTGGGGGTTGCGCTGCTGAAGTCGCTTGACCATCTTGTTGTGGTCCTGTCCATGCGGGTAATGGGATACCTAATTCTTTGCAACGTTTAATTTCAATGGCACGTTGATCCAGCATTTCTTCCCAATCACCGCCAGCATTCTCAGCAGTTTCACTTTGTAATGTTGATAATCCTGCTTCCATACCTAAAACAGAACCCTGTTTTTCTGCAACAGGATCAATCCAACCACGCCCCGGCCCAAGCCACTGACAATTTGAAATAGGCGTTTTCAAAACAGCAATATTGTTAATTAACCATTCATCATTCACACCTTTTGGCCAAGGAAGATCATTAACCATGCAGCATTCCTCTAGCCATGCAGAACGAATGGGGGATGCAAAGCCTCTTGCAAAGCCGTCTCGCCTGCGCGTTAATGTTTTCCATCCCTCTAATGCTGCAGCTCTGGCAGAAGAGTAATTCACATCTGACCAATCATTACTGACTTGTTGAGCAGTAACCCCTGTGCCAGCGGCAATATTACGAAGCGCTGTATTAAGAAATTCTTTATATTGTGAATGTGGATGCGTGGCACTGATGGTATTAATCTTTTCCCCTGGAAATAGAGAATGAATACGCATATCCCCAATGGTTAAACTTTTCCCTTGATGATACTCGGAACGATTGGCTTGATATTGCTTCATATCATCTTCGACACCCAAGGCATCTGCAGCTGAAACAGGATCAAAAGGGCTTTCCAAATAGGCTGCCAAGAATGCATTTAAAATCGCAGCATCCATCTCAGTCTGATCATATTTGGTAATCATTTTTAAACGCTGAACGATTGGGGTTAAAATCCCAGCACCCCCTCGATGTTCAGAAGCGCGATCAGATTCAAAATAATGCACAATATTGGGTCTGCCCCACTCTGTTTCTTTATCTATATATTCCCATTGAGCAGTTTTATCCAAAGCAAAATAATCCGAGATATGTGCCTCTCTGAAATAATACCCAACTGGCGCACCATATCGATCAATTTTCACACCGCCTCGACAATACATCTCATCGATACCTTGATTTGGATTGGACAACCGATCAGGATCAATTAATTGCACCGATGTGGCGTATAAAGCCTGCTGGTTCAAACGTTCTGGAATGTAATTCACCATTGCCACAGCATCCCCATCAATCAAAGAGTGACACATGCCTGCATACATCATTTGCGTAAATGTCAGCCTGCGCCCTGTATCGCAATAGCGTCCATCATCGTTTGCCCAAGATCGCCAATGGCTATCGACAATGCTGCTCCATTCCGAAGCCCATTGTGCATCAAAAGCAAATCCTGTCTTTACCGCCAAAGTTCTATAATCTGGTTTAGTTAGTGGTCGAAACACACTACCGATGGCATTATCCAAAATGCGCGTAATAATGCCCGCAGCCCAACCATCATTGCGAACCAAATCCCGAACACGACTGACAATCAAATCCCGCCAAGGGTTCAGTTCGACATCAGGTGAGGTTAAATAAGGAAACCAGTTGCCAGTATGTGCGCCCGTATTATCCGCAGCATCATAAGGTATACGCCCCCATCCCCCATTTAACGCCATAGGCTTTTTAGGCACGGATTTAACCATCGGCTGTCCATATTGATCGAGGATTGACGAAACTTTGCTCATCTGAATCTTACCCCAATGGCACGTCTGCGGTTAATCCCTAATGCTCGTTGTAAATCGAGAATATAGCCTTGTAATAGCTGCATATTGGCTTGAGTGTAGGTGACTGACTTTGCCCCTGTTTCTTGGGAATAAGAGACTGAAATTGGTTTATTTCCAAGCATTAAATTATTATAAGCTTGTTGCGCTTGACTGAGATACGATTGCAAGGTTTCGCGTGATAAATTAGACCACATGGTTTTCGGTGCTAGATAAAGCATGGTCTTATTTTCCTTTGGTTAAAATACGATCAATAGCTTGAGTTAAATAATGGTTAGCGTTCTTATTGATGAATTGTTCAACTTTTTGATGAAAACCCATTTTAGGTTTATAACTGGCTTTGCTGACAAAGCTGACCAATCGGGTCAGGCTGCGTTGTTGGCGATTATATAAAAAGAACCCGCCAGGCTTGCCGTTCTTTCCTGTTATTTTAAGGATTGATTGGGCTTTGCCTCTGCGTCCTGCTGTCTTAGCGCGTTGTAAATCTTGCTGGGCTTTTTGAGCAAGGCTTTTTACATAACCCTTTGGAAGTCCACCTGATGCATTTTTTTTAGCCTTAGGCCCTGCAATCACTAAAGCTTTGGCATTGGGGTTCACAATATTATCGCTGGTTGTCCGCGTGCCACCATATTCTTCAAATTGTAAATATTTGGCTTGTTGGTCTTTGATAAATACAGTGGCCGTTTGGTCATATTTCGTTGCTGGACCAAAAGATACAGCGTTACGAGTAAAAGCATTGGTGTGATGAAAAATATTAGGAATATCTTGCTTGATTCGATCGCGCGCAGCCTTTGCCACCCCATTTAACCCTTGTGCCGATGCATAAGGAATATCTTTGGACGCAATACGCTGCAGATCCAATGAGGCTTGTTTGGAATTAAATTTTAGCGTGGTTTTCATGAAGAAACGATTACATAAAAAAAGTGCAAATTTCATTACGAAAATTGCACTTGATATCTTGAAAATTACATCATGATGATGTATAGATATATGTGTTGAAGCAATCATACTTCAACAAACTAAGGAGAGAACAAATGGATGTCTATTCCATTTATTTCTTTCTACTTACAATCAAACAACTGAAACCGATCCTTTCAGTTGTTTGCGGAAAATTCAAGATGAATATTCAAATTGAATTAAGCCGAAGGTAGTAAGAAAGGGAGGGGATAAAACCTCTCCCGCTCTCTCCTTATAATATAGAGGTTTTTATTATGGAATGCAAGATTGAAACAGGTGACGATCTTAAACAAGCAATATGTGATTTGGGATATACTCAAAGCTCCTTTATTCGCATCTTGAAAAGCTATGGAGACCCAAGGACACAAAGGGGAAGCCTTAGTCTACTTCAAAAAATGATTGCGAATAAATTACCCATCAATCCTTATATTCCTGTCGTTATCAATATGTTGTATCAGTTAAAAGATCTTAATGCTTTGCCTAAAGATCCTAAAACTTAAGCAAGAAAATAAATTGTAAAAGATCTTATTGAATTGCTTAAAAATCTGAATCTGCGTCACAATTATAAAAACAGTTTTTTAAACGCTCGTCGTTTTTTTTCAGGATCCGTAGTATCCACCTGTTCTCTATCTTCTTTAGGTAAACCTGAAACTTCTACCTTTTGTTCCACCATTTTTAGTGGCTCATGATTTTGTTCCATGCGATCGGCCAGAGCGTTTAATTTTACACCTTGTTGCATTAAGCCACAAAGGGCTGCGTAAGAGTAGACCGCCAAATCTAAAGCCTCGTTTGCACGTCCTGGAGTTTGTTCCCAAATACGGACATATCGACCGCCAATATAGGTTCTGACCGAACGTTCAGAAACCAATTGGGCAAAGAAATTGACATCGCGGTCTTGTGGGTAATGCATATACCCAGGGCACGCAGTATTAGGGGGTGGCTGTTCTAGGGCCAAGCGTGCACGGATGGTGTCTTTGGCAGTGTTGACCCCAATAATATAAGGTCTGAACCCTTTTGATTTGCGGGTTGGTCGTTTGGCAGGCCAGACGGGTGAACGTTGTCCACCTCGTGCAGATTCACCTTTAATTGCCCAAATCCTGCGTCCTAGTCTTGCTTTGCAAAATTCATAAACTTTCTGAGTGTGGTGTCCGCCTGAATCAATACATGTCGCCATGACAGAGAACGCATGACCATCTGCGCGATACCACTGACGTTTTAAAATAGTATCAACCTCTTGCCACAAGGCAGGGCCGTCTGGATCCCCATCAATAACAATATGGGCAATGGACCAGCGTTCTTCGTTTCTTCCCCAACCCACGATTTCCAGTTCAACCCGATCGTCTTGAGTATCCCCTGCGGCAGTTAATAAAACCACGCCATCGGGAACCTCGCCCGCCCAAACTTCGGCACGTCTTGCGAGAGTCAGTTCGGATAATGCACCCTCGCCTCGATCTTCAAATGTTTCCCCAAGCATTGTATTCACAAATGTTTGCAATTCAATCGGGTCAGACTTTACGCGCAAAAATTCTGCAACCAACAAAGACCATCTGGCATTGGGCATTAATGAATAAAGCGAATTAATATGAAAGGACGCATGCCCTTTAAACGGAGCATTAGCACGCCATTCACCCTCTTTGATCAAGTCTGGTTTATCTTTTTCTTCTATGACACACCCATTATGCTGACATACATAATGAGCTGTATCAGGCAAGGCATTACCTCGTTCGTCCTTATCCCACTTAATCCCGTGGGTTACGTCTTTGCCACCCCATTCAAGGATTTGAAATTCCCCACAATGGGGGCATGGCACGTAAAATTTGCGTTGATCCCCCTCTTGATAAAGCTTTTCAATACGAGACAAGCCTTTGATTGTTGGCGTTGATCCAGCCACAATCTTGCGGTTCCAAAAAGTTTCAGAGCGTTTGGTGCCAAGAGCAATTTGATCCCCTTCTGAACCAGCACCGCCCACAGGATATCCATCAACTTCATCAAAAAGAACGATGCGCACGGTAATACGACGAAATCCCCCAGGAGAGTTTGCCCCCACCAAGGCAATGGATGCGCCATTCTTCATGGTCTTTTTCAGTAATGTATTTTCCCCTGATCGTGTTTTGGGATCGGGCGCAATTTCAGCTAATACCGTCGTATCTCTCAGCATCGGAGCAATCTCAGATTTTGAATAATCCTCGGCATCTTCTACGCGTGGTTGCACCACTAAAATTGGACTTGGATCTTGGTGCATATAATAGCCAACAATATGGTCAAGGATTTTGGTATACCCCACGCGGGCTGACTTCATCACCGATACTTTTTCTACCTTGGGATCAGTGATCGCATCCATCATGCCAACTTGATAGGCATAGGCCTCAAACCGTCCTGTTTGCGCGCTGGTTTCTTTGGACAAATACGCATAACGTTCCGCCCATTGACTAAGACTTAATACAGGAGGCGGGGAAAGATTAAGCCGTTGTGCTTTCTGTAATGTCTTCAAAAAGGCTATTTTCCCTTTCTTGTAAGTGTTGGATCCATCGTTCATCCTCGGATAATTCTTCTAATGCTCTGACCATCAATTGATGCATTTTACCTTGAGTTTCTGCAACCGTTTTACAGTTAAATATCTGAGGTGCCATTTCCGCAGGCATTGCCAATAAACGCGTTCTGATCGCACTAAGTTGTGAAGATAGGGCATCAACTACATCTTCAATCCTGACTACAGCACCCGATTTTAAATCATAGTCTAATTGTTTGAGACGAGCTTCGTAACTGGTTTTATAAAGTTCTGCATCTTGAAGGTTCTTAAAAACGGGTAAAGATGGATCATATGGAATTATCTCTGTTTGTGGTAACGCAACAGTTTGATCAAAGTCTCGTTTACTCGCAAGCCAAGCATCAAAAGATGCAAGATCAACTTTATTTTTACCTACAGATTGAATCCGTCCTACTTTTAAATGTTTTTGAATAGCCGCGCGACTGATCCCTGCACGACGTGCAGCCTCACTTTGACTAATCGTTTTCATGATTCTGCAACCTAACTGCAACCTCCAATAATAAAGGTGCAACCAGTTGCAGCTTGGTTGCACCCTCCATATATTCAATTAATGGCTATATTCTGCTGTTTTTAAAAGTATTTATATAAAAGTAAACTGCAACCTAGGTTGCACCCTATTTAGTCGAAGAAACTCTAGGGCTACAGCAATTTTACTAGGTGCAACTGCAACCTCTACAAAACCCTTTGGCTAGACATAAAACGCGATCGCGAATTACCCGCGCTGCAAAGGGGCTAGGAAGGACCCAAGGGAATTACTTATTAAAATGGATTTGACTGCACCAATCTTTCTCTAACTTGTTGCATCGAATATCCCTGAGCCAAAGCATCCTGTTGACGACTAATTGTTGCATCATCTAGAGTATACCCTAATATTTCATTGCTCATGGAGCGAATACGATCATAGCTCTCCTGGTCATACGCATAATTGGCCATTAAGTCATGAAACGCTTCACCACCAGCTAAACGATCTTGTTCGTGTTTAATCATGCCTTCATCGTTCCAGTCATATCCCCTGATACGACTAACACCCTCGCGAATACGATTATGGCTCTCCTGGTCATACGCATAATTGGCCATTAAGTCATGAAACGCTTCACCACCAGCTAAACGATCTTGTTCGTGTTTAATCATACCTTCATCGTTCCAGTCATATCCCCTGATACGACTAACACTCTCGCGAATACGATTATGGCTCTCCTGGTCATACGCATAATTGGCCATTAAGTCATGAAACGCTTCACCACCAGCTAAACGATCTTGTTCGTGTTTAATCATACCTTCATCGTTCCAGTCATATCCCCTGATACGACTAACACTCTCGCGAATACGATTATGGCTCTCCTGGTCATACGCATAATTGGCCATTAAGTCATGAAACGCTTCACCACCAGCTAAACGATCTTGTTCGTGTTTAATCATGCCTTCATCGTTCCAGTCATATCCCCTGATACGACTAACACTCTCGCGAATACGATTATGGCTCTCCTGGTCATACGCATAATTGGCCATTAAGTCATGAAACGCTTCACCACCAGCTAAACGATCTTGTTCGTGTTTAATCATACCTTCATCGTTCCAGTCATATCCCCTGATACGACTAACACTCTCGCGAATACGATTATGGCTCTCCTGGTCATACGCATAATTGGCCATTAAGTCATGAAACGCTTCACCACCAGCTAAACGATCTTGTTCGTGTTTAATCATGCCTTCATCGTTCCAGTCATATCCCCTGATACGACTAACACTCTCGCGAATACGATTATGGCTCTCCTGGTCATACGCATAATTGGCCATTAAGTCATGAAACGCTTCACCACCAGCTAAACGATCTTGTTCGTGACGAATACGATCTGCATTGTTAAAATCATAACCTCTAATACGACTAATATTCTCGTGAATCGCATCGTATGTAGCTTGAGAATATGCAAAACTATTACGAACATCAGCTAGACTCTGAAACCATCCATTCGCAAGATTAACCTGATAGAACTGAATAGTCTCTTTATTAACAGGCCGTCCATACATAGAAGAGGTCAGTTGATCAATCGCGTTGTATCCTGCTTGAGAGTACGCAGTGTCACCTCTTATTGTTGCCCCGATATCACTATATAACCCCATATGTCTCCAACCATTATTATAGAGATTATTTTGTTCATCTATAATCATTTGTTTACTTGGGGGATAACCCAAAACTGAACTCATTATATTTGTCATGTAGGTCACACCATTTTGAGACAATATAAAATCTTGCTGAGCCCGGACCTGCATCACAACAGATCCAACAAAACCGTTATCTTGTACCATTTGAATATCAGGCAACGTCATTATATCGGGTTTATTTTCTTGTGTAACTTCTGCCTGCATAAGACTTGTTGTCATATGAGACAAATCTTTTTGATACCAGTCATCTGCGGATGTTAATTCTTTTATAGTTTTGACATTTGCAATTTGTTGAGAAACACTGAGAAGCTGATCATCTTGATTTGTTTTGACTTCAGGAGCAGTAACCAATTTATCGGCTTGATCGTGTATATTTTGATTAGGCGCAAATAAAACTGTATCTGACATAATTTAACCTTTTTAATAATATCTATTTAGATACAATTCTTATTTATGAAAAAGATTCAGAACAAGATAAAAAAAACTGTAACCAATGCTAATAATACAAAAAAGAACCTAACCAGCTGTAGTAATGTAATAATTTATTTAGAGTAATAATCGCAATCATTACTAATTATTTCCATTGTATTAAAAATACAACAAAATTATGGTAATATACGTAAGTGAATTTATCTAAAAAAAATAAAACACCCATTTTGTCATATATTAAAACATTTTAGACAAAAGTACAAGCCCCTATTTCACAGATCCTGCATTGCTTCTTCTAGTAAAATGAAGGTGGAAAGCACCTGCCCCATTGTGTAATGCAGGTTTAATTGCAATTTTTTTGATATTTCCTTGGTGCCCATATTTCCCAACACGATCATGTTTAAAATCGTGCGATGGTATTTTCCCATCACCGTCCAGATTTTAAAAAGTTTACTATAAGCAATGCTTTGCCCCAAGGTTGGACCATTATAACATCCACGGATACCATCGCTTAATAAATTAGCTTTTGAATACAGATCCCCACTACCGCCAAATGATTTCTCACAAATAATTGCATAGCGTTCTGCCATGTCACGTTGATCTTGGGTGATAGAGCCTCGAGCCAGCATTTCATCATACACGCACTTACGACGTAGACGTTTAACGTGCTGCTTTGGATTTTCAGGATCAACACCCACTTCAATATTAAATTCTTCACGCCGAAAATGTTGAATATCACACTTGGACACGGCGGGATTTGTCTTTTTCTTTCTTTTTACTGCCATTAGCTGTTCCCTAGAATGGTATTTCATCATTTAGATCGTTTGGCATTGAACTATCCCAACCATCTTGATTACTTTGCTGTTGGTTTTTTCTTGATGACTGTTTTTGATCCTTACTGTCTAACAACACCAATTCGCCACGAAATGCAGTTAAAACAATCTCGGTTGTGTAACGCTCTACGCCCTCCCTATCTATCCATTTTCGAGTTTTAAGTTGCCCTTCGATGAAGACTTTACGGCCTTTGGTCAGGTGTTTCTCGGCCAGATTAACCAAACGTTCATTAAAGATCACAACACGATGCCATTGGGTATTTTCGCGCCACTCATCTGTTTGACGATCTTTCCAATGTTCACTGGTTGCAATTGTCAAACTGGCAATTTTACTTCCTGATTGCTGGGTTCTGATCTCTGGGTTATATCCCAAATTGCCAACAAGGATGACTTTATTTACACTGCCTGCCATTAGCTGTTCCTTACCAACGAGGCACGTTTGGTATTTTTGTTTTGGGTATTTAACATTGGATCCCCTTACTTTTTTTTTAAATACTGTTATCTAGGCGGCTTTTTCTTGGTTTTGACGGTGCTTTTCGTAAAATTTATACGCAGCTGGATTATGATTTTCGTGGAATCGCACTAACCACTTGGGCGTTTTACCGTCGATTAATTGCAAAGCGATGGATTGATTATCTGCCGATAACCTTTGAAACTCAGGATCGTCAGCATGCTTGCCCCTAGACAACGCCCATGATGGGGTAATTTTGTCCTGCTTGGTGGGCTGAGAAGCGTTCTTTTTCCTATGGTTTCCAACACATTTGGAAATATACGAGAATGGATCATTTTTATTGCTGGCTGCCCTGACGATACCGATGACAGTTTGCAGATCGCCGATTTGTTGTACCCATTGTTCGATTTGCCCCCTGCACTCTGGCTCAGAATGGGAGGTTCTATCCATCAACAACAATAAAATTTGATTAAACGATTCATGGTGTGAATGAATGGGAACAACTTTGTCCTTCGTTTGGGGGTAAGGGGGATCTATTCTATTTCTGTTCTTTTCTTTTATAGGGGGATCAATTTTTGGCGGATTTTCAACATTCTCTTTACCGGTTCGGCACCTATTGGGTTCCATATCGGTTCTATTTGGAACTATTTCGGCATCTTTTAGATCAATATCGTCCACAAATTGGGTTAAAATAAGCTCGTTACCTCTGCCACGACTACATAATTTAACAGCAATTAAATTCTTAATAACGCGCTCAAACTGTAAAGGTTTGATTGCCAGTTGTTTACATATTTGCTTATCATTAAGGGCGAGAACCCCAGTTTTTTTAGATGTCATTGCAAGGCAAAATAAATCCATATAAATACCTCGCGTGGCAGCATCGCAAGAACGTATCGCCCCATCAATTAACCAGTCTTTAAATTCAAATTTTACCCAATGATGATTTGAAGGAATACGAGTCATGATACGTCCCCTTTTCTGATAAGAACTAGATAGCCGTCTTGATGGTGTTGAATGAGGCCTGCTTGGGTCAGTTCATCGATAGACTGCTTAATGACCAGCAAATGAAAGCGCAGCTTTTCTGCAAGCTGTTGATGAGTGATGAAGATGGAAGAGGTCTTTTTGCCCTGATCATTAAAGATCGCATTGTCCAACAGATAAGTGTATACGCTTTGGGTTGTTGTGCTTAAGGGCTGTGACTTGCCACCGTCAAATCCCATAACTAAGGCAGGATGTATTTTAATACTGTGAGGCTGGTTGGTAATATAGTGCATTACGCAGCTCCCCTATTTACAAATGTAAGGGTGCCGTCTTTATCACAGAATAAATAGCCATTTTCTACTAGCTCTTGGGCTGCATTTCTAAGGGAGTTAATCGTAAATACATATTCTGTCGCTCTTGCTATATGGGGACGTAAGAAGTATGCAAACTCTATAAGATTAATGTCTTTTACATCCTCACCTCTATCTTTACCCACCAATCCTATGGAAACTATAAAACCCAGCTCCTTTATCAAAATTGTTGCTGCATGTGACAAGCCACTTGTATTAATCGTTTTAGGATTTTTCAAAGTTAGTTTAAAAACTTCTTTATTTACAACTTGGCCATCATTCTCTATCTTTGTCATTGCTCATTCCTTTGGTATTTGGGCCATTGTGAGGAGCGCCGTCGCCAAACTTTGCATCCTCACAATGATTAAATTGATTGTTTTGAGTATTCATCACATCCCCAAGGCATGACGATATACGTCAAATAGGGTTTCTTGCTCTTCTATTTCGGATGGCTCTTTTTTGCGTGCACTGATAATGCGACGCATAACAGGCACATCGAACCCTGCTGATTTAGCCTCGGCATAGATATCTTTGATATCATTGGCCAAGCCTTTGCGTTCTTCTTCTAACCGTTCAATACGTTCGATGATGCTGCGTAATCGATCTGCTGCAATCCCGCCTACTTCTGGTTCATCGTTCATCTAATCATCCCCATAAAAATGTTTTAATTCTTGTTCTGCCATTTCCAGAGCTTTATTTTGTTTTTGGAAATACCCAAAACCAAGCCATTGGATATAAAGCCACCCAATCATCAAAGCTGGTGGAAACCCTTTAAAAATTCCAAAACCAAATCGGCCTATAGTTATTCTAATCCACGGCATTTTCTCGTTGCCTTTTTTGTTTACGTTCTTCGACAAGGCTTAATATCTTGCTTGCAATTTCATCATTCTCAATCATTAACTCTATTAACTTTTCTGAATCTGGAGCGCATTTTTTATAAAACCAATTATTTACGGAATGATGTGACATACCCAGCTTTGAAGCCAGTATTTTTGCGCCATTTTTTAAAGGCTTAAATGGTCCACAAACGATTTCACAAATATCTTCTTTTATATTTTGATGAATGATCTCCATTTTTTGTCTATTTCGCTCATTTTTTTGTCTAAATTGACAAAGATTAAAACTTAACTTTTTCATTTAATTCCTCCATATTAACAATTAACAAGGCGTTGCTAATACGGAGGAGACGGAAAGCATGAAACCGATGGATCTGAATGCCAATACAGACCAAAGGTTCCATTTAGGTTCATACTTTCCCCTTTCCTCTCAACACACTGAAAAGAAAGGGCAAAGTATGAGGGAAAGGAATTTGACTCCCTTTCCCATATGCCCCATGATGAACGTTACGACATAATCACAATCATGAGGAAACTGGTATGAATTTTAATAAAAAGCTAGCCTTTGAACTTTTAAAAGACATTGCTAACGAATATCCTGAAGGCGTTAATACAAGTTTAAAACAATCTGAGGCCTTTGGATCACCAACAAACCCAAATGCTTTAAAAAAACAAAAGGCGTATGTAGAATATTTAATACAAGAGGGCCTTGTTATTAAATGTGACAAATCCTTACGACGCACAGTTACTAATAAAGCAATCAATCTCCTAACTGATGGAATGGATATGGAAACTTGGATTAAAAAAAATCATAGTTTAAATTAATCTCTCCTAGGACGAGTATTTTGAAAACAGATATCATTCTCGTCGGGTTCTTTCTCAGAAAAATCAGTGGCCTCGTAAATCATTTGATAGTCCAAAAATGCCTTCCTCTGAAAACGAACCCAAAATAATTTCCCTAAAAATAAAGGGCACCAAATATATTCTGGGTAATGATAGTAAACTTCATCGGGTGTACAATCAATCTTGACCATTAACTTAGATAGGTTGTCGTCAATAGAGTTGATAAAAACTTTATCAACAAATATCTCAGGCCTCATCCCTCTACCCTTTCTTTTACAGGTCGTTGGATAAAATCTGGCCAGGGGTAATTTTCTGGCCAATGATCGGAAAGCCATTCCACCGCACGTTCGTAATTTCGCACGGTGATGGTGCCACCGTTCTTTAAATTATTAAGAGTGCGACTATAGTTAAAAATATAGATAGATAGAGTGACGATTGTAATTTTTCTAAACTCACAATATTTAAAACAAAGGGTTAATAACTTATCGATCATTTTCATAAAAGATAATTATAGGAATAAATACCTATTTATCAAGATAAAAATACAAATTAAATCCTAATGACAAAAAAAATTATAAAAGTAATGTATAAAATCATGGGAAATATAGATCTATTCAATGAAATTAATACTATTTTGAAAAATAAAGGGATCAGCGCCTCTCGTGCAAGCGTTGAGTCTGGATTAAGTGTTGATTTTATTCGTAATTTAAAAAGAAAACCTTTCCGTCCGAAGCTTGATAATTTGCAAAAATTAGCCAATTATTTAGGTGTTAATGTCAATATTTTCCTTCAAACCTTAGATGAAAAAATCTCCCCTTTAAACGTTTCTGCTCTAGTTTCAAAAATAGATGAAATATTACAAATTAAGGGAATTAGTGAGAGAAAAGCCTGTATCGATGCGGGAATAAGCACTGATTTTATTAGAGATATGAGAAGGAAAGGAAACGCACCCAAAACGGACAAAATTTTAAAACTGGCTCAATCCCTAAATGTCGATGTGAATGTTTTCCTTCATGCACTGAATGAAAAAATTCCCTTAAATACATTTGCTGAACCCAATCTGCCCTTTACTACCATTAATATTGTTGGACAAGTTGAAGCTGGTCGGTGGGCCGAGAACTTGCAATGGCCACGGGAGGACTGGTTACCCTTCCTCTTTCCCAATGACACACCATACAAAGACCATCCTCTATTCGCTTTAAAGGTCAAGGGCGATTCTATGAACTTGGTTTATCCAGACGGCTCTATTGTCATTGCCGTAAATTTTTGTGATCTGGGGCGCACCCCTGAAAACGGGGACTGTGTTCTTACTGTTCGCCGTGATCCATTAACTGACTGTTATGAATCGACCTTGAAAATTGTTCAGATACGTGATGATGGTTCAGTATTATTGTGGCCGCGTAGTAACAATCCGGACTTTACTAGACCTATTCAACTGCCCGAACTAACCACTAATTATCAAGGAGGCAAAGTAAATGGCGATACTTCACCACCCCCTGATATCCATATTCAGAGCTTGATCATTTGGTCGCTAAGTAGCGTACAAAAAATATTAATATAATTCAACTTATTGAAATTATTATTTTTTTCTCGTATCGTTTCGATATAAGGAGAAATATATAATGAAAAAATTGCTATTGATTGCTGCATTTACTTTATCTGTTCCCACCGCTGCCCAAGCCCAACAAAAATCCAACACGACAATAGCTGTTGATTATGAAAGCCCACAGCAACTTATTAAAAACTATTATGCTGCACAAGAATTTTGTCAAAGCTCTACCAAAGAAAATGATCCTGAAACAACAATCATGTGTAATTACAGAGATGCCGCCGATATAAAATTAAATCAGTTAGGTTATTGTTTCGGTGACAATGACGAGCAATCAATGGCAGAAAGAGAATGGAAAAAATGTTCTCAACGCTCAAAAAAAACAACAACACTAAATACTGCAACAACTACAGAAGCAACTACCGTTTCAGAAGCTGTAATTAATGAGGCTGTACAAGACATAGATAACACATGTTACGAGCATGGATTTGATGGCTTTGCACAAAATGTTTTAAATTGTTTTTCAACACGATCTGGCCCTCTCTTACAAAAATGTATGCTTGAGGATTTAGCTTTTATTTCTTTTTATAACGACTTATTGCAAGCATACAAAACAAAAAATGGTCATATGCCAAAGGACGCAGAAATTCCATTTTACTCTGGTAGCGACATCCTTTACAGAGAAAGAGTCTATTACCTTCCTATATTCAAATCTATAGAGAATGCAGCAATATTTTTTAAACCAGGACTTGAGAAAGCCGAGGAAGCATTAGCAAAATGTAGCCTTAAAATTATGGACGACGCCAAAAAACTCCAGCATTAATTGTTCATATAATCAGAACAAATAATCTACAAAAACTCAGACCTCATCAAGAGGTCTTTTTTTATAACATCAATTTTATTTTATAAAATTTACGGTATTTATTACCTAAAATTATATTGACATAGGTATTAATACCTAATATAACCAATCTCATGACAACACGTCATGGGAGCTTTTGGTGTTGAATGATTCAGTTGCGTTTAGCAGGTCACTCCAAATCAATATCATCAAAAAAAGTGGTTTTTAATTTTTTTCCACTGCCCCCTTGATAAGATAGAATAAGGACGTAAAGATGTTAAACATTGAGAGCGATCATGACAGAGCAACAAGACGATTACGACCTTTGGCTTATCGAGTTCTTTGTTCAAAAAACCAAAGAACACATGGACGGTTTGGAAAGTGGGCTAGAAAAGCTACAAAACCGAGCAACAGCCCTCTTTGGATGGACAGTTACCCTTTCCATTGCCAGCTTAACCGCATGCGGCACGGGAATAGCGAAAAACATCCTACCATTAGCCATCATAGCAGGTTTAGTTTCCATTTTACTAACCCTCACTGCAATCTGTTGTGTCATCGTTCTTTACACCAAAAAATGGAAATATCTGGAATATACAACAGAAGATATAAAGGATTTCGACAAAGGTTCAAAAATAGAAACTTTAAAAACCGAGCTTGTAGCGCAAAATTGTGCAATCAAAAAGAATACAGAATATTACAAACGAACAAGACGATTTATCAGATTGGCATGGATACTATTTATCTCCACACCAGTTCTGCTAATAACAAGCGGGATTATTTATCTTTCTTCTTTGTAAGATTGATCTTTTTCAATATTTTATTCAAATCAGGATCACGAGCATTTTCAAACGTTTCATTGATTGCAGTACGATTCGTACCCCTTAAAACAATCGGTGGTTTTTTGACATTTGCAATACCAAATCGATCGCAGCTCTTTTTTTTCAGTTTCTTTATCGTCTTTATTTGAATCATCACTCATAAAATTTAACCATTTTAATATTGGACTCCGAATAAATCCAATATTAGAACGGATGGCAGGTTTGTTCAATCTGCCATCCATATCTAACAGGCAAGACCATGACCTTTTACAGCCACGATATTAAAGATATTTACAAGGTCAAAGAGCAGTTGTTGATTTGACTATACTTAATAAGTATTATACTTGTCAAGAAATAAATACTGGTGAAAGCATGTTACAATTCTATAAAATGTTTGAGAATACATCAGGAGGAATCTTGATGAGTAACAATGCAAAATCTACAGATAAAAACGTAAAGAAGATGCTTGATAATATTGACAAATGGCTTGAAAGAAAGAATTTAACTCAGACTTATGTTAGCGCACAGATTGGGATAGAGCCCCCAAGTTTATCTAGAATAATATCAGGAGTAAACAATGTAAACCTAACAAGGCTACAGCAAATAGCTAACGTTTTAGAGATCACAGTTATTGAACTATTATCCGACCCAGACAGCGTTATACAATACCATGAAGCCTTACAAACTATTCAAGGAATGAGTAAAGAAACCTATGATGGCTGGATAAATATAGGTAATATTATGAAAGATAAAAAATAATCTATACTTAATAAGAAATATTTTGTTGACATCATTATACTTATTAGACAATATTAATCATACTAAAAAAGGGACAGAGTTCGCACCTCCATCCCCTTTCCCCCTCTCACTTAAGAAAGGAATATTTCATGCAGAAATATGGACAGACGATATTCAATCCTCCTTCATGGAGTCAAGAAAATAATACGCTTAATAATTTAATTGAAGATACCAATCGTAAAATCAAACGACTTACAAACGTTATGATCCAGCTAAAAACAGCAGGGTTATTTGAAGGGGTAAAGCGCACCCAAAACAGCATCAACGAACTTGAAAAACAGTTGGAAAGCCTAACCCTGCAACGAGATAACTCTTTAGATATCCCAATGCAGGTGTTTCATAGCTAAACCCCAACGCTTGGAAAGAACAAACTGATGACGCTAATCATCTGCCTACTCATCGCATCATCAATATGGCTGGGTTACGTAATTAATGATCTTATAAAAGGACGTAGGGGATGGCCAAAAAATTAATTAATCAATATTACTGAATAAACAAGGCATAAAACAATGAAAAGACTAATTATACGCATACATAAAAATAATGAAGATGGTGGTAAAAAGCTATGTATAACCAATCATTTACTTTCATAACCAAAACCACATAAAGACCACAGGATATAGATAATGGCAAAAAGCACAGCCACTGACAAAGAAAAATCGATTGTTGAATTTCAAAAAGAATACGAAAGATTACTGAAAAAATACAATATCGGGATCCTTGATCCAATTGTTGGTATTGATTTGATTGCATTTCTATCGGGTTTTAGTGAAAGGCAAATAAACAGATTCATCAAAGAAGATAAAAATTTCCCAGCAATCTATGAGTTTTCCTATAAAAAGAAGGGATGTAAGCTTAGCGAGGTGCAACAATGGATTGAAAGTCGTAGAAAGACTGCATCTAAGTTCAATCCTTTAAAACCTTTGCCAAATCTTGAACGGGTTTCAAATCTTTAGTGATGATCTTTTCCCATTCTATCATTAATTCCTTACGTCGATTAAAATGAGTTGTGCGATTATATGCCCCCTCTACCTGATCTTTAGGGGCATGAGCTAAAACCAAATCAATAACAAACCGATCTTGTGGGAAATGCTCATTCATAATCGTTGAAAACATGGCCCTAAAACCATGAGGGACGTGTCTTTGATAATATCCAGCACGGTTAATCAAATACCCCAATGCATTCTCGCTCATAGGCTTTGTAGGGTGACGTCGACTTGGAAATACATATTCTAAATGGCAACTAAACTGTTTGATAATCTCGATAATCTCAACCGCCATCGGGCATAAGGGCACGATATGCTCTTTCTTCATCTTCATACGAGAGGCTGGAATAACCCATATTGGACTATCTGTTTCCAAACCTTCGAATTCTTCCCACCGTGCAAATCGTAATTCACCAGGACGTACAGCTGTTAACAATAAAAAACGCATTGCAAGCTTGGTCACAGGAAAAGCAGGCACATCTTCAACATGTTGTAACATATCGATGGCATCATCTAACTTAATAATGGCAGGTTGCCGTCCCTTTGATACAGGCAACAAAGCGGGGGCAATGATCGCTGCCGGGTTGTCCTTACATAAACCACTCGCAATAGCGTAAACAAATATATCACTCATGCGTTGACGAATTCGGTGTGCTGTCTCTATTGCACCTCTTTTTTCTACTTTCTGCAAAGTAGATAAAACGATTTGAGGCGTTAATTCTGAAATAGGTATCCCACCCAAAAAAGAAAAAACATCATTTTCTAGGCTACGAATAACATTTAATGCATGTTTAGCTGTCCAAAAAGGCTTTTTGATTTCATGCCATTTACGTGCTATAATCTCAAAAGTATTCTCGTAGTGTGACGTTAATAATTGTTTTTTGAGTAATTTCTCTGCAGCAGGGTTTCGACCTTCCCGAATAGATTTTTTAACATCTAATAGTGCGGTTCGTGCATCTGCTAAGGACATATCTGGATAATGGCCAATTACAATTTGTGACTCTTTGCCATTAAAAACATAACGAACGCGCCATGTTTTTGTACCAGAGGTTGCTACGTGAAGAAATAGACCCTTGCTATCTGTTAATCGATAAGGGTCTTTTTTCTTCTTGGCAGAACGAACCTGAGAATCCTTTAACATACTTATGCCCGTCTTTTTAAAATTGTGCCCGTTTTCTTACCCGTTTTTTATGGCATAATTTGTCATCAACTGGCAAGATTGGGTAAACGTATTTGTGGTTTTTCGCTGAAAAATTAGGGTTATGTCAGGAATTGGCAACATCTGACTATATAATATGGCGGAGGGGATGGGATTCGAACCCACGGTACGACTTTCATCGTACAACGGTTTAGCAAACCGCCGCCTTCAGCCTCTCGGCCACCCCTCCGCAAGAAGAGTTGCTTAATAACACGACGTTTGCTCTGATATGGTTTTAATCGTTTATTAAAGGACTGTCAATTTACTTTGTTCAAAATAATTATTTTTTTAATAATTCATTAACAATGAACTATAAACAACGTTATCTACTATCAAAAATTACAAGATAAAGTAGAAAATATATTCTTTCCTAGAGTATTTTAAATACAATCCAGCTTAAAAACTCCTGTGTATCTTTGAACAACTATCAAATATTATACTGATCGAATACATCTACATAAGTAATTCTTACGAATCATGAGATTCAAGACTATTAGTGCCTATTCGTACCTCAATAACGCTTTTAATAGTAAAAAATTCTTTAAAAAATCAATCTATATACGCAATTAAAATTCAATTTAAATGGGAAGATATTTTTGCTTCTATTGGAGATGTTGGTTTAATATCCTTACCTGATGGTTTTTGGTATATCCCTAAATTAAAGAAAGCTGCAGTTGCATACATAAATTCAAAAATTTCTGACTGTGTCTCTTCGTATTCATTCCAAAAAACATTGGACGTAAAACAATAAATTTCAATGGGAAGGCCTTCTGACGTAGGGCTTAATTGTCGAACGACGATATACATGTCTTTACAAATGTCTTCACGATTTTTTAAATAATCAAGAACAAAGCTACGATATAAACCCAAATTGGTGATATTCTTATATTGGGGTAATGCTACTTTATCGATAATATGTTGCTTAATATTATTTACAATAGTGCCTTCATGAGGTTGTAGGGTATTCAACAAATCGTTTGAAAAAAATACAATGCTAGATTGGTCAACAAAGAAGCTTCGTTTAATTCTACGTCCACCAGATTCAAACATAGGCTGCCAATTTGTATAGGTTTCAGTAATGAAATTTTTAGTTGGAACTTGAGAAATTGTATTATCCCAATTCCTTACAGTAATGGTATGCAATGCAATATCAGTTACTTCACCACTAATATTAACGACTGGCATTTCGATCCAATCCCCTAATCGTATTACATTAGAAGACGAAACCTGAATATTTGCAACTAGTGAAATTAAAGTATGTTGAAAAACCAACATCAGTACTGCTGCAATTGCACCTAAACTAGAGATAATAATGATTGGCGATTTATTGGATAAAGTTGCAACAATCAAAATAACCGCGATCGAAGATACAATAATTTTACCTATTTGGATATATCCTTTGATAGATCCAGATTTGGCGCCATGTTTTTTTGTATATGCGTCTTTGGTAATATCAAGTATTTCATTGATGAGTATCATGATATTGATAATTAATACAACGCCACAAATTGTATGAACTGCCTCTACCAGACCGATTGGTAAACCTTGGATCCACAAAGACATAAAGTAGACAGTAATAACGGGGGCAATATGTGATAGACGTTCTGTTATACGAATATCTTTTTTTTGTGCATCCGTATTGTTGTTTCTATGTAAAATGAATTGGCGAACGATACCTAATAGGAAATATTTGCAGATAATAGATGCAATAAATCCAGATAATAGCATTAACAAGATTGATAATAAGGAAAATACTATTTTATTGGAATAAATCCAATCTAACATGGATGTTAAACTCTGCATTATTGTATCCTAATATAGGTAAAATCAAAAATAAATCATCTCAACTACAAAAAAAGATGAAGACAGTTTACCATCTCGAATTCAAGGGGCGTAACTTGTCTAATAATGATGCAAATAAATGAACTTCAAATATTGCCCATAATCATCAATAAACAAAGCAAAAGGACAATTGGTTAATATAAGGTAAAACCGTGGTTGGAGAATACTGAACCTTATTTTTGAATGTTCACTATCAATATCATTGAATTAATTGTATTAAATGTATTTCAACATGGTGAATTACACACACTAAAACGATTCAAATAGCTATTTTCCTTCTCTGTAATATTGGGAACTATTTCCATATATGACGGCAAAAATGAAAATCAAATCAATATTATGATAATTACCTTAAAAAAATTGCAAATCGCCGCTTTTGACCTCTGGTCATTCCTCTTCAAAAGGAATTGTTTAATAGTGCGGCGTTTGCTTCAATATAATTCTAATCTTTTATTGAAAAGTTTTTCTTTCTAAAATTGTTAAGATAATTGTTTTTTAAGCAATTCATTGACGATCGCAGGGTTGGCTTTGCCTTGCATTTCTTTCATGACTTGCCCAACAAAGAAACCAAATAATTTATCTTTCCCAGATTTATATTGTTCAACTTTATCTGGATTTGCAGCCAAAATTTCAGCAATCACTTTTTCAATTGCACCTGTATCGGTCACTTGCTTCAAGCCTTTGCGTTCAACAATATCCCCAGGCATATCGCCTGTTTCAACCATATCTTCAAAGACTTCCTTGGCGATTTTACCATTGATGGTATTATCCGCAATCAAATCCAATAACGCACCCAAAGCCTCTGCACTGACAGGACTTTCGTGAATGGATAGGCCTTGTTTATTTAAAACAGCAAATAATTCACCCGTTACCCAATTAGAAGCCATGCGACCGTCACGACCTTTAGCGACTTTTTCAAAGAAGTTCGCAATATCTTGTTCAGCTACCAACACGTTTGCATCATAACGTGGCAATCCATATTCAGATTGAAAACGATTACGTTTATCATCTGGTAATTCTGCCAATGTTGATTTTAAATGATCAACATGGGACTGCTCTATAATCAAAGGTAACAAATCGGGATCAGGGAAATACCGATAGTCATGGGCGTTTTCTTTGCTGCGCATCGTGCGGGTTTCCCCACGTGCAACGTCAAATAAGCGCGTTTCTTGATCGACTTCACCGCCATTTTCATAAATCTCAATATGACGTTTTGCTTCGATCTCGATTGCTTGCATCACATAACGAATAGAGTTAATATTTTTCAATTCGCAACGCGTGCGATAATCTTCACCAGGTTTACGTACGGACACATTCACATCTGCACGCATAGAACCCTCTTCCATATTTCCATCGCAAGTGCCAAGGTAACGTACAATCGCACGTATTTTACGAAGATAAGCGCCTGCCTCTTCTGGGGAACGCATATCTGGTTCACTGACAATTTCCATCAATGCAACGCCTGAACGATTTAAATCAATACAAGTACCTTTAGGTGCCAAATCATGAATAGATTTGCCTGCATCTTGCTCCAAATGTAAGCGCGTAATACCGATATTTTTAACAGAACCGTCTTCTAATTCAATCTCAATGCTGCCTTCTCCCACAATCGGGAATTCAAATTGCGAGATTTGATAACCTTGAGGCAAATCCGCATAGAAATAATTCTTACGATCAAAGCGGCTCATCAAGTTAATTTTAGCATTTAAACCAAGACCTGTACGAATGGCTTGATCCACACATTCACGGTTTAATACTGGCAACATTCCTGGAAAAGCTGCATCCACAAGGCTGACATGAGTATTGGGATCAGCACCAAAATGCGCAGAAGCCCCTGAAAACAACTTGGCTTTGCTGATCACTTGGGCGTGGACTTCCAATCCAATTACCACCTCCCAAGAACCAGTAGAACCTTCAATCATATAACTCATAATGAAACTCCTGCACGTAGTATTGGTTTATGGGTAAAGTTTGCTGCTTTTTCCATTGCGGAACCAACGGCAAATAAGGTTTCCTCATCAAAAGGACGACCTAATACTTGTAATCCCAAAGGCAATCCTTGACCGCTTAATCCAGCTGGTAACGCAAGACCAGGAACCCCAGCCATGCTGGCAGGAACCGTGAAGATATCATTTAAATACATTTGCACGGGATCTTCTTGATTTTCACCTTTAGCAAAAGCTGCGGTTGGTGCGGTTGGCGTTAATAACACGTCGACTTTATCAAACACATTCATGAAATCTTGATAAATCAATTTACGCACTTTTTGAGCACGCAAATAATACGCATCATAATATCCCGCAGAAAGCACATAAGTTCCCATCAAAATACGGCGTTTAACTTCATCTCCGAACCCTTCACCACGCGTATTCGCATAAAGTTCATCAAGGCTTGCACCAGCAACGCGACGACCATAACGAACGCCATCATATCGAGCAAGGTTAGAAGAGGCTTCAGCAGGCGCAATAATATAGTACGTTGCCAACCCATATTTTGTATGCGGTAAGGATACGTCAACGATCTCGCAACCTGCTTCTTTCAGCCAATTAATCCCTTGCTGCCAAACGGCTTCGATTTCAGGAGATAGACCAGGTGCACGATATTCCATCGGAATACCGACCTTCATCCCTTTCAAAGAACGGTTACAAGCAGCACGGTAATCGGGAACTTCTTTGTCAACAGAGGTGCTGTCTTTTGGATCAAATCCAGCCATAGATTGCAACATAATAGCACAATCTTCAACCGATTTCCCCATTGGACCAGCTTGATCTAAAGAGCTGGCATAGGCAATAATCCCCCAACGGCTGCAACGACCATAAGTTGGTTTGATCCCTGTAATCCCACAATAAGCCGCGGGTTGACGGATAGACCCGCCCGTATCGGTTCCCGTTGCCCCCATTGCCATTTCAGCAGCAACCGCAGCAGCAGAACCACCAGAAGACCCACCAGGAACAAGGAATGTATCTTCGCCTTGACGTTTCCAAGGATTTTCCACGGCACCAAACGCAGAATTCAGATTGCCAGAACCCATTGCAAATTCATCAAGATTGACTTTGCCCAAGAATACCGCACCATCGCGCAGCAGATTAGCCGTTACAGTGCTTTCATAAGGAGGTACAAAATTTTCTAAAATACGGCTGGCTGCGGTGGTTTTAACGCCTTTGGTACAAAACAAATCTTTGATTGCCAATGGAATCCCTGTTAATGCAGGCGCATCCCCAGCAGCCAATTTTTGATCTGCTGCTTTGGCTTGTTCAATCGCAGCATCCGCAGTCACCGTAATATAGGCATTAATACGATCATTTAATTGATCTATCACCTTGATATGTGCTTTGGTTAATTCCTCGGCACTAAATTTCTTTTGACGCAGTCCATCAACTGCCTCTGTAATTTTCATTCCAGTTAACATTATTCAACTACCTTTGGCACAGCATAAAAATCAGCAATCCGTTCTGGGGCATTGGAAAGAACATCCTCTTTACAATCACCGTCCGTTACGACATCTTCGCGTAAGCGTAACTGGGCAATTTCTGTGCCAACCATTGGTTGAATATTTGTAATATCAACCTCGTTTAACTGTTCCATCCAATGAATAATTCCACCCAGATCTGACGCATAAGTTGCCAACTCATCCTCCTTCACTGCTAACGAAGATAATTTAGCAACTCGTTGGACAATCTTTGTATCCAATACATTGGCCTGCTTTTTATTGGTCAATTCAGCCCCCATAAAATAGATTACTTCTTTATCAAAATTATTAATTTTAAACTACGTATACCATAAGATTAAAAATTTTAAGCGTCTTAAGTTAACTGATACTTTATAAAGAACGTATTTTTAATGTCAAAATACTAAAGTCTTTTTTTAGAATTTGGCTTTGCAACACGAATCAAGATGGTCTTTGATACAATAATTATTTATGATGTACAAAGTCTTTGTTAAAATAATATAATCCAATGAACATCTAATTATACATTTCTGAAAAATTAACTTTTTCTATAGTTAATTCTACAAATAATGTATAATTGATAAACCTTTCTTTATCCTAAAATACTTTTATACCATCATTACCCATACATTTGATAGTTTCATTATGCATATTCTTCCAGCGACTTTAAATGATTTAGAGGCTATATTGCAAATACAGGATAGCTGTTATTTCGAAATCGAGCCTGAATCTAAAGAAGCGATGGCCTCTAAAATTATAACCAGTCCTGATACATGCTTTATCGCTAAAGATCAGCATAGTATCAAAGGGTATTTATTAGCCCTGCCATCTATTTTGGGAAAACCACCACAATTACACATGGAAACTCAAGAGTTAGAGACAAACCCAAATTGTCTTTATTTACACGACATGGCTATTGATCCAAGTGCCAGAGGATTGGGAATAAGTAAGCTTTTATTTCAAAAATTTATAAACACTGCACATCAAAAACGCTTGCATCATGCTTGCTTAATTTCAATTCAAAATTCGGTTTCTTTTTGGCAGCAATATGGTTTTGCCGTTGTCGAACCAGACACGTATCTACAATCCAAATTAGAATCCTACGGAGATAATGCAGTTTATATGGAATGTCGCTTGCCTGCCCATTCCCCCCACATTTGATAAATATTAGTGTTGAGTGTTCGGGTTATGCTTATTTTCTAAAGTATACTAAGCTTTTTATTCGACAAATACGTGAAACACATGACCTCTTTTCTATTCTATATTTTAGCAGCATTTGCTGAAATTGCAGGCTGCTTTTCTTTTTGGGCTTGGACACGGCTGGGGAAATCAATGTTATGGACAATTCCTGGCACGATTTCTTTGGTTTTTTTTGCATGGATATTAACGAAAGTAGATATAGATATTGCTGGTCGTGCCTATGCAATTTATGGTGGGATTTATATCGTTTGTTCTTTACTTTGGCTGTGGGTCGTTGAAGATACAAGACCTGACAAGTGCGATATCGTGGGTGCCGTTATCTGTTTATTTGGGGCTAGTATTATTTTACTTGCCCCTCGTTCATAGCTCTTAAAACAATTTTATATTAGACTGTTAACCAATATTTTATTTATGTATTTTAAAATATTATTTTTTTTATCTCAATTTAAATCTTAACGCATCGATTGTAATATATCTTTGGCTACAGCTTCAGCCATTTTTATCCCGTCAATGGCTGCTGACATAATACCCCCTGCATATCCAGCCCCCTCACCAGCAGGATACAGGCCTGATGTATTAACACTTTGACCATTTTCCCCACGAGGGATACGAATAGGTGACGAGGTACGGGTTTCAACCCCCGTCATGACTGCATCAGCAAAGGAAAATCCAGCCAATTTACGATTAAATGCGGGTAATGCTTCTTTAATTGCATCCACAACAAACGTTGGCAGAATATCTTGAAGATTGCTGGGCGTTACCCCTGGCTTATAAGAAGGAACCACATCCCCTATTGCTTTTGTCGAACGACCCGCTAAAAAATCTTCAACACGTTGTGCAGGTGCTTTATAATCAGAACCACCCAAAACAAATGCTTTTTGTTCTAAATCTCTTTGAAAATCAATTCCAGCCAAGGGATGCGTGGGATAATCTTTTTGAGGATCAACACTGACAACCAATGCAGCATTCGCATTACGTTCGGCACGTGAATATTGGCTCATTCCATTGGTCACAACCCCACCCGCCTCTGAAGCAGCAGCGATCACTGTACCCCCTGGGCACATACAAAAAGAATAAACCCCACGGTCATATCCTGTATGATGAACCAATTTATAATCTGCAGCACCTAGTTTTTTATGCCCTGCTTGAACCCCAAACTGGGCCTGATCAATCATTGATTGCGGATGCTCAATCCTGACCCCAACAGAAAATGGTTTGGCATGTATTTCCACCCCGTCATTATATAACGACACCATCATATCCCGCGCACTGTGACCCGTTGCCAATATAACATGACGGCTGGCAATCTCTTCACCGTCACTTAATCTAACCCCCATAACCTGGCGATTTTTGTCCATCACAATTGAATCGACATGTGCATTAAAGCGATAACTACCACCATAAGATTCAATTTCCGCACGAATATGTTCCACCATACTAACCAATCGAAATGTTCCAATGTGTGGTTTCGATAAATATAAAATTTCTTCTGGCGCACCAGCCTTGACAAATTCTGTTAAAACTTTGCGACTGTAATGATGGGGATCACTGATCTGAGTATATAATTTTCCATCGGAAAACGTTCCTGCCCCACCCTCACCGTACTGCACGTTACTTTCTGCATTAAATTGAGATTTTCGCCAAAATGCAAACGTATCGACCGTACGCTCACGAACGGCTTTACCGCGTTCTAAAATCAAGGGCCGTAATCCCATTTGTGCCAATAAAAGCCCTGCCATGAATCCACAAGGTCCCGCACCAATAACAACAGGACGTTGATATGTTGATTGACTCGCTAGTTTTTCACCTAACCCCTGATCCACAACAAAACGATATCCGATTTCGGGGGCTTTTTGGATATGTCTGTCATGACTATGCTGTTGCAAACAATGAATGTCGTCCACAACCTTACAATCGACAGTATACACAAGTTGGATATGTCCTCGTTTTCGCGCATCATATCCCCGACGAATAATATGGTATTCTATAATATCGGTTGATAAACGCTGCTTTAGGGCATCTTCCAATTCTGTATCACTATGGTCAAGAGGGAGTTTTAGCTCGGTTATACGAATCATTATATATCTATCAACAAAAATTAATGAAATGAAATTAAATCTGGCAAAATATATACCGCTTATATCAACAGAAAACTATTTTTAAATACAATATAAGGCTTATATAAATTATCAATCGATATAATAATATTACCTACAAACCGATCTCCCAATTAAAAAACGCAACAATTTTACTGCCATATCTAAATATTTATCCACTCGCCAAAGATGTTCCCTTTTATAACCAACACGTTTTAACACAACCCATATGATTAATGTTTATATAATCATTGAAACAGCCTATACTATATTCTTTAATTCTTCAGCAATTATTAAGCGAAATAATACACAACTAATCAGATATAATGACCTTAACAGATGCATAAGTGATAATGATTTTAAACGTTATTCAAGACAAAAAAATACTTTTTAGTATTGGAAGTATTATCATCAGCATTGTCGTTTTATACCTAAAGTATCTTGCTTGGTATACAACAAACAGCATTGCTTTTTACTCTGATATGCTAGAAACGTTAATTAACGTTGCCGCAGCAATATTTGGATTCATCGCTCTACTTATTGCTGCAAGACCTGCAGATGCGGATCACCCTTATGGCCATCACAAAGCTGAATACTTATCAGCAGCAGCAGAGGGATTATTGGTTTTAATCACAGCCATCTTGATTTTTTACGAATCTTGGCAATCATGGCAACATCCCCGAATGCCAAATGCCCCTTTTATTGGCATTATTTGGAATGGATCGGCTGGAATTATTAATCTAATTTGGTCCCTAATATTAATTAATGCAGGAAAAAAACTATGTTCTCCTGCATTAATTGCAGGTGGACAACATGTCTTATCGGACGTTTGGACGACAATCGGGTTGATCGGTGGATTTATACTTATTCCACTGTTGGATTTACTGTATCTGGACGCAATTTTGGGGTTTCTAATCGCTTTAAATATCTTAAGAATGGGATTTCACGTTATTAAAGAGGCCATCGATGGATTAATGGACAAAGCCCCTCCTCCGAGTACAATAGAACATATTCATAAAATAGTTGAACAAAACGCACCTGAAGCTTTGGAATTTCATATGATGCGTTTTCGTAAGGTTGGTGCTGTTCTTTTTATCGATTTTCATCTGGTCTTACCTGGCAACATGAATGTGTATTGCGCGCATCAAATATGCGATCGAATCGAATATGCTTTAAAACAATCACTCGGATCTGTTTCGATAAATATCCATGTTGAGCCAGAGGAAGAAAAAAAAAGTTAATATTTGTTAATATTTGGAACATAGCTGTATCACTTAGAAAACAAACATCGTTAAAACAACGTAATGTTTATTTACAAAAAATATTACGATAACAACGTTTTAAAAGATGTTTTTTTCAAAAGAAACACCATATATGTCAGACGAATGAATTATAATAATATGGTTATTCAATGCAAATTACTTCTCGTTGTGCTATTTTCTTGGATGCTGGATATATCGAATATATTACCAGACAGGAATTCTCTAATATCCAAATTAATTATACTAAGTTGGTGAAAGAAATTTCACAAAATAATACCGTATTCAGAACATTTTATTATAATTGTTTACCCTATCTTGACTTCTCATCCTCCGAGGATGAAAAAAATCTCTATGAAGGGAAAATGAACTTTTTTGAAGCTTTAAAATTTCTTCCCCGCTTTGAAGTCCGTCTAGGGGCATTGTCGCGTTATGAAGATGCTGATACAACATCCTTAAGTTTTCATCAAAAACGAGTGGATATTTTAATGGTGGTTGACATGATGCATCTTGCTTTAACAAAACAAGTTGATCATATCATCATCACAACAGGAGATGGCGATTTGGTTCCCGCTATTAATGCGTTAAAGCAAGCAGGGATTTTAGTTACGTTATGGCATGGCTCTTTGCGAGGGAAAGCATCTCCAAATCGTGAACTGTTTCAAATTTGTGACGAACGTCACGAGTTTTCTAAAATTGTTAATAAAATTCAAAAACATTCCGCATAATTCGTTAAAAACTCTTTAGCTGGTAGCAAATAAAATACAGTCGATTCTAATATTAACCCGATACCAGCTTATGTTAAATGTGCTAAACGTCTTACGCTTGCGCAGTCAAATCAATAACTGCAATGATACCCTTTTCTGTTCCAAAACAAAATAAGCTTCCTGACAAATCAAAGGAAATAGCTGTTACTTCACCAAAATCTTTTTCCTGTCCTAAACTAATGGGCAGTACTTTTTCACCATCCGGACTGATAAATAATACACTGCCATCAAGAAAACCCGCAGCTAATAAGTCACCATATGTTGGGTGAAACTGGACAATTGTGCAGCATCCTCCAGGAATTCCTGGTAATTCAACAGGGGGTTTCCCCATTGGTCCACCATCAAAAAATGGCCACATAACAATAGATTCAGCACCGCTGGTTGCTAACCACTTACCATCATTTGAGAATTGTAAAGATTGGACTTTGGTTGGATAACCACTCATCCGCATATTGTGACCATCAGAAATTCGCCATCCATGCAGATCATGATCTTGCATAGAAGTAACTACAGCTTCTTCTCTGGGATGCAAGGCTATTACCAAATGACTGCCTTTCCAAATAAAATCTTTGATTTTCTTTGCGACAGGCTGCTTCACGTCCCACAATGTTACACCGCTATAATATGCCGTGGCCAGTCTGGTTCCTTCCTGATTAAAAGTTAAATCACTGACTGTCGACTCATGAGGTAATATGGTAATAGGTTGGTCAAAATCATGATGGTAGATGTGAACCTCTTTGCCCACTGTTACCGCGATTTTTGTCCCTTTACCTTTAGGATCAATCCACAAAGCAATGTGCTCAACCCAACGCTTGGTTTTCACTAATAACTGTGGGTCTTGTCCAGGAATAATTCGAAATATCTGATTATCATCCCCAGATGTCAGAAATCCTGAAGGTGTACTGTCACGAGCCAAACATAAAATTCCCCCATCATGGGGTTGAATCATCTGCCATTGTTGAGGATCCTCTAATTCATTACGAGGCACTAACCATAAATCACCATCCGCCGTTGCAAAAGCAATATATTGACCATCTTGAGAAACCACACAGCTAATAATATTTCCCTCAACTTGTCTATATTTTCCTCGACTATCTATTAACTGCAACGGTGTATTCATCATCGTTTACTTTCTTTTTGTGTCATATAATTCAAACGGTATGTTGGTTTAATGTGTTGTGTATCATCAACTTAGCCTCATCCGGTAATTTATGATAATTCATAATCAATTCTGCTAGTAAATTATCCTCTGTATATAAAAAAGCTAGTGGTACCTCTAAAACAACAGCTAATTTTTGTGCTGTTTCAATATCCACTTCATGCACGCCTTTTTCATATCGATTAATTCTCGTACTGGCAACAAACTCATCAATCCCCGCCAAAATACCTAGTTTTTTTTGTGATAATCCCTTTAATTTTCTGGCCTGCTTTAAACGATAACAAAAAACTTGTCGATACGATTGTTGTACCATTGTAACTCTTTTAAAAAATAAGAGCTACGATATTCGTAGTTTATGAATAAAGTGTATACTACGTTATTCGTAGTATTAAGAGGAATTAGACATGAATCGTATCTATGAATCTTTTTTTGGATTTATAGGAATAACTTTGGCACTTGTTATTAGTGGAATAGTGACCGGAGCCCCTATTTATGCAGCCATATACGATGCGCAGCACAATTATATTATATCTGCAATTCTTGATATCATTATGCCCCCTTATGGGATAGGCCGGGGTATTTATCTACTTTTAAATTTTTAGTAACCGCAATAAGGAATCGTAAAATTATGAAACAAAAAATCTATTTTTTACTTATTTTCTCTGCTTTATGCTTACCTATAAATGCTGTTGCTGAGATAGTAACTGCAAATAATATTGGACATAGTCCAGGGCCCAGTTTTACCAGCAGTGTTTGCTACTATGAAACATATAGCGATTTTCGTTTTTCAATTATTATAAAATCCAGCTTTTGTCCCATGACAGTATACTATGATACAGATACAGGATCAGTTAGCCAATCGCCTTTTTAAAACAAAAAATACGTATATATATAAATATACGTATTTCTCATTCGATTTAGTAATAACAGCTGTCTATTTAGAGACTTAAGCAAGGCAACTTTCAAACCCTTTACGCAAGTTTTGTTCATCTAAATTGCGCCCAATAAAAACCAACCTAGAACATCGTTTTTCATTTGGTTTCCAAGGGCGAATAAAATCACCATCCGCCATCATATGCACAGCTTGAAAGGCAAAACACTGATCTGAATCAGAGAAATTTAATATCCCTTTAGTACGTAATAATTCTAGACCAAATTTTTGTAATATTGACATAATCCAAAAATTAAACTTCTTTGAATCTAATGGCCGTTCTTCCATAAACGAGATACTGTGTACTCCGTCCCCATGATGGTGATGTGCTTCGTGTTCGTGTTCGTGTTCGTGTTCGTGTTCGTGTTCGTGTTCGTGTTCGTGTTCGTGTTCGTGTTCGTGTTCGTTATTATCGAGAAATTTAGGCGCCAAAGCTAATGCTTTTTTTAAATCAAATCCACCTAAATCCACAATCTTCTCTAGATTAATATTCCCCTTACGAGTACGATATAAAGCAACATAAGGATTAATAGCACGAACCCGTGTTTCAACCTCTTTTAACTGTGCCTCTTCTACTAAATCCGTTTTATTTAGCAAAATTACATCTGCAAAAGCAATTTGATTAACGGCTTCTTTGCTATCATCAAGAGTTTGCATAATATGTTGTGCATCGACAACGGCAATAACCCCATCCAATCTGGTTTTTTGCTTTACATCTTCATCAACGAAAAATGTTTGCGCCACGGGTGCAGGATCAGCAAGCCCTGTGGTTTCAACGATGATCCCATCGAATTTATTCCTACGTTTCATTAACGTCCCTAAAATCCGAACCAAATCACCACGAATAGTACAGCAAACACAGCCGTTATTCATTTCAAAAATTTCTTCATCAGCATCAACAACTAAATCATTATCGATACCTAGTTCACCATATTCATTCACAATTACAGCATATTTTTTACCATGTTGTGCCGTCAAAATATGATTAAGTAATGTGGTTTTTCCAGCACC
Organism: Commensalibacter oyaizuii; assembly: GCF_029953265.1. Taxonomy (NCBI): domain Bacteria; kingdom Pseudomonadati; phylum Pseudomonadota; class Alphaproteobacteria; order Acetobacterales; family Acetobacteraceae; genus Commensalibacter; species Commensalibacter oyaizuii. The sequence continues at coordinate 2,076,208 of NZ_JASBAO010000001.1, read as the reverse complement.
AAGATATCCCGTTAATACCGTAACAGGAACGGTTTCCTTTTCATCAGACATTTTTCATTCCTTCCACGTTTACATAATTTTTCTGGTAATCCCAACTATAAGCAAGCCCTAAACCAAGAAGCAAGAAAAACCATCCCCCCAGTGGCATATTAACAAAATTACTTGTTGAAGCAAAAGGCCACTCATGAATAAAAACAGCGGCAAATAAACCAACCCGCCACGCTTGTTTCATTGCCATCGATTTATTAAATATTTTTGCACTTAGACCTTTGGATAATTCCCATAGCCAAACCATCACCAACGCAATAAAACACAATAACCCTGGAAAACCACTATCAATTAATGCTTGCAGATAATGATTATGTGGATGACTTAAGCAAATAATTGCTCCGCCTCCATTTCCCGAATTAACATCCCAAAAAGGCCATCCACGAAAATATAATGGATCTGCACAAGCATGTTTAAACGCATCATATCCTAGACCGGCTAGGGGATTATTTAACCCCATTACGAATGCCCTATTATAAACCAACCCATAGGGACTGGAAGAAAAATGGGACATTTGTTCAATAAAACGAATGACCAAATGATGGAAACTGCGGGGAGATACAAAAGCTGTTATCAAAATAACCACAGGCAATATACCAATAGTCATCAACGCCAAATTACGTAAAGGACGCAGCCAAATAACTGCAATAATTAAGCCCATCACAAATAAAATAAATGGCATTCTTTGCCCAGCTAATGCCAATACGGCCAAAGCAAACAGCAATATTAGCAAGGCTCCTAACTGTCCTTTCCATCCTTTGACAGTGTAAATTACAAACACAACGCTTACCAAAGATGTAGGCAATAATATGCGTGATAGTGGCGCTGCAGCTCTCGGATGTGGATAAGGCCCCGTTAATGTACCGTCAATATATCTGGGGGAACCGAAAAAATTATACCCAACAACAAACTGACACAACATTTGTGCAACAATATATAGACAACAGCCAGCAATAACATACCCGATCCATCGCCGATGACGTTCGTCCACCAATACCCACCGCTGCATTGCAACAACAAATATAAGAAACCTTACAACAACAAACGCCTCTAAAATATTTCCCTGCCCACCATAACGCAAAAATGAACCAAAAGGAATACTACAAATCAACAGCCATCCCCACCATATAAAGGCTATGATTATCCATGACTGTCTTGCCCAATCCCAATCTTTTTGCAAAATGGAATGCAGTAAGAAGCAAATGGCAATATAACTCATTAAACCATCTGCAATCCCACGAAAATGCGTTAAGAATAAAGGTAAAATAAGTGCAGATCCAAGGGATGTATGATGTAAAAACTTATAAATAGAATCCATTAATGATCCTCTTGAATTTGAATACCTGCTTTTAACAAAGGGCAAATTTGTTTACGAAAAGATGTCAATACTGCTAAAGCATCGGACACGTTGTATCTCTGTACTTGCATTAAAGCTTGCTGAGACAAATACTCTTGTAAAACTTTATCTTGTATTAACCGTAATAGCTGTTGAACGCAATCTTCTATTTGCTCTGGATCAATAATTAATGCTGCATTACCAACAATTTGTGGCAATGCCCCTCGCGAAGAAACTAATAATGGTGTACCACAAGCCATCGCTTCAAGTGCTGTCATTCCAAAAGGTTCTGGCCAACGACTGGGAATAATAATCACCTTGACTGTTGCCATACGTTTTAAAACTTCATCGTGGGGCAAATATCCGCGCATAACAACCTGATCATTTTTGATTTGATGACGCAACTGCTTAATAAAAGAAGTTTCTTGACTATTTTTAAAAAAACGATCAGCCCCGATCATCTCGATTTTCCATGACGGATCAATCAACAAAATCCGTTGGCAGATCTGAATGAATAAATCAGCACCTTTATCTGCGACCATACGTCCTACAAATAAAATAGTTTTTTCACGATGATCAATCGGGATGTAACTGGGAACCGCCCTCAAATCAATTGAATTCGATAAAACTGTTACCTCACCTCTGACATTATCGGACAAAAAGCGCTGCTTTAAAAATTCAGAAACTGTAACTACATGTAACTTTTGCAATAACAATTGTCGTTCTGCTGCAATTTTAGCCCTACGCATACCTACAGGATCATTATGTAAGGTCAAACTAACAACAATATCTGGAAACTTCTTTGCTATAGATAAAGCTATCTCTGGACGGTTATGTATTTCTACCATTACGGGCTGATACTGTTTTATATATCGTATAATCCCATAAAGATAAGCTCTGTTCTTTCCCAAAAACCTACGCCATCCCAAAGAAATTTCTAAATAGCGTAGTCCTTTAAAAGGAGGAGAAGCCGTAGATTGTCCAACGATCAAATCGTTAGGCTTTGCAAGTCTGCGAACTAATAGTCCAATTGCTCCGGCACAATCTTGTGAGAATCCTTCCTTAGGAGGAAGAACCGTCATAATATTTGATGACGGCTTTGTCATAATACAAATAACTTTTTACTAATGGATAGATCATTTCACCTTAGCATCATTAACGAAGGTTGGATAAACATAAAGCAAATAATCTGACAAAACATTACTTATCACGTTCGAACTGCGTAAAAACAATCCTATTTCATTGAAATATGCCGGCAAACGCCGTGTGAAAAGCAAAGATTGTTCCCTTTTTTCCAGGTATTCCTGACCTTGTATCAAAACTATCATTTCTTGGGGGGAAAGCTTTAACAGATCAGCAGATGCTATCAAGTCTTTGGATTGAGATGTTAAAACAAATGCTTTTTGATTATAGTCTTTGATTAATTTGAGTGTAGCATCTACAAAATTCTGACATAAGTCTGGCCGAGATGCAACAATGTTATCCATTGTCACCCAAAATGTATAAGTTGGACTACCCCAATCCGCTAATTGCTTTGACGTTACCAACACATAACCAGTCTTTTTTAGATCTAAAAAGGTTTTACCTTCAACATAAGCACCATCTATTTCCCCTTTATCCCAAGCGGCAACAATTTGATCAATTGGCATATTAATTAACTTCACACGATCTAAAGGAATTTTCCAATAATCCAGTGCTTTCAACAAACTGTAATGTTCGCTAGTTAAAAATGGAACAGCAATTTTTTTATTAGTTATATCATCTGGGTTCATAACGTGACTTTGATTACGGACAACTAGACCGCTACCTGTTCCATATTGAAAATTAATTGCAATAACGCGAACTTGTACTCCTGATGTCACGGCTGACGTTAAGGCAATGATCCCAACAGGTGCAATATCTAATTTATTTGCAGCAAGATCGTAAAGCTCTTGAAAATCATCTTTGTATTCTATCCAAGTAACGTTTTCTCCCAATGCCTTACGGTAGGTTCCATTAACCTGAGCAATTTTTGCCAAATCTGCTTGCTTTTGCCAAGCGATACGTACAGCTGCCTTTGCATCACATGACACAAAACTTGCCAATAGCAATAAAAACAAGACTAAATAGTATAAGCCATGACGTTTTACTTGTGCCACAGAGAATTTCAAAAACAATGAAGTCATCCCTAATTCAATAAAGATCAAATAGTTATTACACCTTCATCACAAAGGTATTTTTTAATACAACAGCTTACGTAATAAGAAAAGTCTAAAACATTTTTATAATATTCTCTTATCCTAACGTAATAAAGCCACCGCCTAAGACGCGCGTTCCTTTATAAAAAACACATGCTTGACCAGGTGCTGGATTAGCAAAATCGTCCAATTCGACCTCTACTCTTTGATCAGATAGAATTCTAATTGTAGCAGAGCGTTCTTGCTCTCGGGCTCTGATTTGAACGTTACACCGCAATTCTGTTTGTGGTGCATTAATTAACCAGTTCAAATCACGCAAATAAAAGACCTTACGCCCTCTATCTTGTTTTGGTCCAATAATAATTCGTCTAGTCTGAGGATCGATGCGCAAAACCATTTGCTTTTGCCCATCGCGCATAGCAAGATTTCCCAAACGCTTTGTTTGTCCCACTGTGTAATGGGCTATGCCTTCATGTTGCCCTAAAACCATTCCTTTTTCATCGACGATATCGCCTTCTTCAACACCTTGAGGCGAGAGCTTTTCAACAATTTGAATATAAGACTTGTCGGTTACAAAACAAATATCTTGGCTGTCTGATTTTTGGGCAACGGTTAGTCCAAATCGCTCAGCTTCCTCTCTGACGGTCTCTTTATTAGGCATCTCCCCTAAAGGGAACCTTAAAAACTCAAGTTGCTCTTTAGTTGTTGCAAATAAGAACCAAGATTGATCGCGGCTCATGTCAACGGGACGGTGTAACTCGGCTCCCTCTGGGCCTTCTATCCTACGAACGTAATGACCTGTTGCCATTGCCTGCGCCCCTAAGTCCCGCGCCATGTTTAACAAGTCTGTAAATTTCACCCCTTGGTTACAGGCAATACAAGGCACTGGGGTTTCGCCCATTGTGTATGATTGTGCAAAACGATCAATAACAGTTTGATGAAAACGATCCTCAGCATCAATAACGTAATGAGGGATTTTCAATTGATCAGAGACCCTACGAGCATCACGGATATCTTGACCTGCACAACACGATCCCTTCTTTACGACACCACGCGCGTCATATAGCTGTAGTGTCGCACCAAACACATCATGTCCTTGTTCTTTTAATAGGGCGGCAGTGACAGAACTATCAACGCCACCAGACATGGCAACCATAATACGCATTAATTAAGACAATCTTGGCAAACGTACAACTAACCCATCTAATTCTTCAGACATAATAATCTGACAACCAAGACGAGATGTCTTTTCAAGCCCAAACGCCATATCCAACATATCTTCTTCCTCCTCAGCAGCAGGTTTAAGGTTGTTCCACCAAGCATCGTCGACAATAACATGACAGGTTGCACAAGCCAACGAACCTTCGCAAGCACCTTCCAAATCAATATTATTTTTATGGGCAATTTCTAAAACAGATAATCCAACAGGGGCGTCGACCTCACGTCGTGTCCCGTCACGTTCAATAAAAACCATACGAGGCATTTTACTCTTCTTCCTAAATAAAAATATTATCTTGTTGTCATAGCATTATGCCATGCACAAGATAAAGCATGAATTGCCTGTTGCACTTCTTTTTGCGTTGTCATGCGACCAAAAGACAAACGAAAACTACGGAAAGCTTCATCCTCTGACAAACCCATTTCTAACAGTACATAAGAAGGGCTGACAGAAGATTTTGTACAAGCAGAACCTGTCGATACACATAAATGAGGAATTCTTGCCAAAAGATCAAGAGCTTTAACGCTAGGAAAACACAAATTTAAACTAGCCGGCAGGCTATCAAAGAGAGATCCATTAATTTTTAAACCAGGCACGACTTGTTGTAAAGCCTCTACCATCTGCCTTTTGTATCTTGCAAAACGTTCAACCTCGACCTTCGCTTCTTCTTGCATCAGAACACATGCCTTCCCCAGTCCAACAATCAAAGGAACGGGTAATGTTCCAGAGCGATTCCCACGTTCCTGACCACCACCATGGATGATTGGCATTAAACGTACCCTCGGGCGTCTTCGCACATACAAAGCGCCCACTCCTTTTGGACCATAAATCTTATGACCTGACATTGATGCCAAATCAACACCCATATCATTGACACGAAATAAGGTTTCTGTTTTCCCCACGATTTGAGCCATATCACAATGAAATAATGCCCCATACTCGTGTGCTAAGGCAGCCAATTTAGCAATAGGATGAATAACTCCAGTCTCATTATTAGCCGCCATCACACTAACCAACAAAGTTGGTATTTGTAATGCGGCTTTTAAACGCTGAGGATCAATTTGTCCTTGGTGATCTACGGGCAGGATGACAGGTTCTATCCCCATCACAGTTAATGAAGCTATTGTTTCCAAGACACATTTATGTTCTGTACAAACGGTAATAACCCTGCGGGCTGTGTGACCTTGTTTCAATAAGTAACGCACAGCCCCAATAATTGCTAGGTTATTTGCCTCTGTCGCACCAGAAGTAAAAATAATTTCCGAGCGCATAGCACCGATTAAATCTGCAACCTGTTGACGAGCAATTTCAACCCCATCATTAGCAACTTTACCCATTACATGATCAGAATGTGCATTTCCAAAGTACTCTGAAAAATAAGGTAGCATTGCTTCTACGACTCGTTTATCACACGGTGTCGTTGCTTGGTAATCTAAATAGATAAGTTTTTTCACCCTCGCCCCTCACACAGCAAAACTAAATTTTACCGATGTGCTTGCGGTATGCTTCTATAAATGAATTAATATCCTGTTCCTGAACGTTCCACGGCAAGGAAACGCGGATGGCATTGCCCGCCAAATCCTTCATCCCCATCGCTGACAAAACATAGGAACTGGCTACCTTACCCGAAGAACACGCCGATCCCGTTGAAACACAAAAGCCAGCTAGATCCAAAGCCATTAATTGTCGTTGAGCCGATATTCCTGAAAAAGCTATATAAGATGTATTATCCACTCTTTCTGCACCATCACCACAAATAATTGCCCCAATTTTTTTAATCTCAATTTCAAGCTTGTTTCGTAATGTTAAAATCTGAGTACGATCTTGTGCACACGCCTCTTTGGCAGCTTCTGCCATTCCAACAATTGCAGACAACCCTGGAGTTCCCCCCCGTCGGCCCTGTTCTTGACCACCCCCGATAAACAAAGGCTCTATCCGTTTACCACCTCGACCACCAGAGGCTGCTAATAACAAAGCCCCTACTCCCTTAGGGCCACCCATTTTATGTGCAGAGACCGCCATACTATCCGCCCCCAAACGCTCTAAACGAATAGGAAAGCGACCAGCCCCTTGTACAGCATCAACGTGCAATAACGCCCCATATTGATGGCAAAGCTCAGCAACTTGCTGAATTGGATTAATTACCCCAGTTTCATTATTTGCAAGCATTATACAAACTAACGGTGGTTTTGCGGTTTGCTTTAATGCATCCTCAAGAAAATCCAACGCTATAATACCCTGGTTATCAACTGGCAATATTGTTTTGGGAATATCCAATTGCATAATTGCCGGATGTTCAGTTGCTCCGACCCACAAGGGACGATCTTGTTTTTGCCCATGAACAGCCAAAATATCGGCCTCTGTTCCACCAGAAGTAAAAATACAGTTTTGAACATCTCCGCCAAAACACGCAACAAGAATTTCACGTGCATCTTCAATCAAATGATAACATTGCCGCCCCATTGTATGAACAGACGAAGGATTTCCCGTGACCTGCAATGTCTGTATCATTGCCTTCATTACACTTTGTCGAACAGGTTCACTAGCATTTGCATCAAGATAGACAGGGATCGTATTCATGTTATCACGTAATTATAGAGTTTAATAAAATTTATCCGTTATTAGCCTAACGAAAGTGAGCTTAAAAACCTTCGTATTTGAACCATTTTTAAGAGAGGTAGCACATTCAAGATATTAATTTAGATCCGAATTACTCAATTTAAACAAATTTATCAAAAAGATAACATTAAATGCTTCAAAAAACCTTTCCCTTTGTATAAAATCGTTTTATAGAGAGATCCTATATAATTATTTTAATAACCGATTTCATCAATTTTAGTCAAACAAACTGTGCCAGTTTAACAACAAGCGGATAACTATATGCCAGAGGTAATGTTTGCAGGTCCTGCAGGTCGTCTTGAAGGACGTTATCATCACTCTAATGAACCTAATGCTCCCCTAGCCCTAATTCTGCACCCTCATCCCCTGCAAGGGGGGACAATGAATAATCGAATTACCTATACGATGTATCAAACATTCCAAAGATTGGGATTTTCTGTATTACGGTATAATTCACGTGGTGTGGGACGTTCCCAAGGACAATATGATGGGGGCATTGGGGAAATCTCTGACGCAGCAGCTGCATTAGATTGGTTACAAATGGCCAACACGAACTCAAGAGAACTATGGATTAGTGGCTATTCCTTTGGTGCCTTTGTTGGAATGCAACTGTTAATGCGTCGACCAGAAATTCAGGGATGGATCAGCGTGGCTCCACTTGCTAATCATTATGATTTTAACTTTCTGGCACCTTGCCCATGTGGAGGACTAATGATCGCTGGAGAAGCTGATACCGTTGTCCCCGTTGGTGAAATCGACAAATTAGTTGAAAAATTAAATGCTCAAAAGGGCATTTCAGTTGACTATCATGTATTGCCAAAGGCAAACCATATTTTTGCTAACGATGCAGATAAAATTGCACAAGCTATTGAGAAATATGTTCACAACATTGTAGAGCAACGCAAAAACACTCCCTTAACTGATTAAGTTTTTATGTAATGGTTAGATATGGTCTTTTATAATTTTTGACCTATTCTAACCAGCCCTTATATCTCCCCCTATTTCCTTATTAATCTCTTAACCTCAATATTAATATGACCCTTTTTTCCAAACGTAAATCTCTTGAACAGATCACCTTTGATGCCAAAAATCATGGGTTAAAAAGATGTTTGGGACCTTGGCGGTTAACTATGATTGGGGTTGGTTCAACCGTTGGGGCTGGTATTTTTGTTATGACGGGTACAGCAGCGGCCAATTTCGCAGGCCCGGCGGTTGTATTATCTTTTATTATTGCTGCGATTGCTTGCCTTTTTACCGCACTCTCTTACGGGGAACTTTCATCGACAATTCCTGTTGCTGGTTCTGCTTATAGCTATGCTTATACATCATTAGGCGAAAAATTTGCTTGGGCAGTAGGATGGCTATTGTTGTTAGAGTATGGTATCTCTGCAGTTTCTGTCGCATCAGGCTTTTCCAGTTATGGTGTGTCACTGCTTCAGAATTTTCACATCGATATTCCATCTTATTTACACAACCCTACTTTCCAACCCTCCCTAGGGGGATATGGCAAGGGTATTATCATTGCGCATTCTATTGATTTAATCGGTGCAGTCTCAGTATTGATTGCTTCAACTGCGCTGTTGTTTGGCGTATCAGAATCTGCAACCGTTAACGCAGTTATCGTGACCGTAAAGATTGGAGTATTGATTCTTTTTGTTGCAATTTGCATTTTCTATATTCAACCTGCAAACTTAACCCCTTTTATCCCGCCCTCAACGGGTCCAATGAATTTTGGACTTGCTGGTGTTTTTCGTGCAGCCTCAACAATCTTTTTCGCATATATTGGTTTTGAAGCCGTTTCTACCGCTGCATCAGAGGCAAAAAACCCCCAACGAGATATCCCATTTGGCATTATTGCCTCTTTGGTCATTTCTACTCTCATCTATATTGGTGTGGCTTTTGTTCTCGTTGGGATTGTACCTTATCAAAAGCTAAACGTTTCTGACCCCTTGGCTATTGCTATTGACTTTATCCACATACCATCATTGGCATGGATTTTAAAAATTAGCGCAGTTGTAGGGTTATGCTCTGTAATGTTAGTTTTACTTTATGGGCAAACGCGCATTTTTTTCATTATGGCCAAAGATGGTTTATTACCGCCAGCTTTTTGCAAACTACATCCAAAATATAAAACCCCTTGGCTGGGAACGCTGATTTTAGGTATATGTGTTGCCATCGCTACGGCTTTTTTACCTATTGATATCGTCAGCGATTTGGTTAGTTTAGGAACTGCGTTGGCTTTTGCTATTGTCTGTTTTACCGTAATTTGGCAACGAAATGCACATCCTGATATTCATCGCCCTTTCAAAGTTCCATTTGGAGGATTTACACTAAAAAACATCTGGATTGGATATGTCCCATTGTTAGGTATTATTTGTTGCTCTGCAATGATTATTCCATTGTTAATCGATATGATTTATTCAATATTCAACCATAATCCTGTACCAATAATTTTATTAATTTCTTACAGTGTTGTTGGGTTTTTAGGATATTATTGTTATGGTAGGAAGCATTCTCTACTTGGAAAAGATATTAACAATCCATCATAATTAGGTGAAATAAAATAAACATCATTCGCTTTAATTATCTACGCTAGTCTAGCAAATTACTACACTTGATGTGGTATAATAGTAAGCTCTGCTTAATATAAAGTTAACAAACCAAAATAAATATTGAAAAGTAAAAATACCGACATTATACAATTGTATACTGTTCTTTTCTTGATGAGTCAAAGTTGCTTTAACCATGAAATTACCACCATTTTTAGTATAATAGACGTTTGAAGTTCTCACAATTCTGAGTGTTTCATCCGCTTTTAAACTGCCTGTAGTAACAAAACCCTATAATTTCTTTTAAAACAGAATATAATATCGATTATATGAATAAAATTAGTTGTATCCCATGCAAAAGATTACTTTTATTATAATAGCGCTAGCTTTATATTGCCCTTTTTCTCTGTATGCACAAGATATTCGCCCCCCCAGCATGCCCGACGCCACTATCTATGCAGCAATAAGCCGTTTCAACCCAGCCTATTGTAACGATGGTATCAAAGGTCTAGCAAAAGCTGTAGATACCTGCTATCAAAATACAAACGATACCAGCCCCGCAATGGATCAATGCATTTTAGGTGATATGACAATTGGCCGCATTTTGTTAAAAACTCATCAGGCAGATCCTAAAATACTGGATAAAAAACCCTCAGATATTTTGCTTGATAAAAATATTCTTGTTGAAGGAGAGCAATCTTATTTAAACTTAGCTTCTATTTTAAAACGCAGCTATATGTTATCTTTCCTTCCACGTTTCAGAAGTTCGCAAGAAGAAGAGATATTGCCCTATTTGAAACAAGGATTAAAATCAGTTTACGATGGCACTATATCAAATTGTAAACATTAGAAATATAACTTAAATGTTGATCCCGTCTATTATCGGTAATATGCTTTAATAAATACGAAATTATTTGGCCGATCAAATTGTTATACACATACCAAGCATATTTCGTTTTTAAACGGTTGAATATTTAATGATATTAATGGCAAACCTAGACACAAATATTATTCTTTCCCGATTGAAACAATCAGCATTTCGATCAAAATTTACATTGCGTGAGAAAGAAATTGCGTACTTAAATCAACAAGGCATGGATAAAATTATGTCCCATGCCAAAGACTTTATTGCACAACGATTAGCCCCTGCTCTTCCGAAAAATGATGGAAAACAAACCCCTTGGAAAGGGCACCCAGTCTTCATTGCGCAACATGCCACCGCGACTTGTTGTCGAGGTTGCTTAGAAAAATGGCATAAAATTATTCAAAAACAACCTTTAGATACTAAGCAACAACTTTACATCTTAACTATTATCCACGAATGGATAAAACAAGATTTAAAAAAACATCGATCCAACCCTAATCACTAACAAACATGCTTTTTGTTCATGATCGTTTCAAATGTTGATAAAATAGCTTGAATATTTTTATCTTCAGTAAACTCATCTAATGCTTTTCGGTATCCAGCACATCCCATAGCTTGCCTCTCTTCATGATGCTCTGTCATCCATATCAGTGCCTGTGTTAAGGCGGATACTGATCCTGGTTTAATCAATAACCCAGTTATATTATGCTCTACTTGTTCCCTTGGTCCTCGAATTGAAGTACTAACTACTGGCAACGCTGAAAGCATTGCTTCAACAATCGACATAGGTAATCCCTCAAAATGACTGGGCAGGACAAATACATCTGCTGCACGCATTAATTCATTAATATTCCGCCGATACCCCCATAATTTGAGCTGCTTACCCAAAGATTGTTGGGCTTGTTGAAACAAAGCGTCTAAAGAATCGCCATGATCAGAGGTTAAACGCTCGCCAACAACCCATAATTCAACTTTGGGCTTATGCTTTACTACATTCATAAAAGCTTTTAACAATTCTGGATATCCTTTGTGGGGTACCAAACGTGAAACAATTAGAAAAACCGTCACTTCTGAATCGATATTCAGATCTCGACGTATTTTTTCTTTTTGTAATCGATCGGGGTAAAACCGTTTTGGATCTCTACCATTTCCAATACTTACTGCACGACGATGAATCCAAAATCTTCTAGCGTCTTTTGCTTCTTCCTTAGAAACCGTCATATAAATATGCGTAACTTTCCCAGCCAACCACTCCATTACAAACGATAGAGATCGCCTAAACCATGATTTAATTCCACGTCCTGACTGATTAAATAAATATCCATGGCAAGTATAAGCAATAATTGGAGTTCGACATAAAAAAGCAGCCATCCGTGTTAAAAAACCACTAATCGGCATATGGGCGTGTACAATATCTGGCTGCTCTCGTTTTATCACCTGATAAATTGCCCAAAAGGCTTTTAATTGTCCCCAAACAGCATAAGAGCGTATAAAGGGAACGGCAATAACGGGTATTCCCTCTTTACGAATATCTTTTAATAATTCGCCTTCCGCACAAACCCCGATAACTTCATGTCCCTGTGTTTGCAAAACACGCATCAAAGGTAAAACAAATTGATAAAGCGAAAAATCTACATTTGCGACTTCAAGAATTTTCATCAGATTTTATACTTACAATTTACGCAGTAATGCCCACCGCACAATCTGGGGCGATTTTTCCTTTGACTGATAATCAGAGGTCTCTTGCTGAAAGGAATTCTCTTCTTGTTCATTAACAGGATTATGACCTGATGCCTCTTCCTCTATCTTCTCTTGTGAAACAAAGTGTTGAGACATTGTTTGAGAATGTAAAGCGTGATCACTTTCTTGCCCAACTCTTTGATTAACGTTTTGATGATGAAAAATAGCCACATAATCTGATCCCTCTTGTATTTCTTCATTAATTAAAGACGCTTCCTTTGGTTGCAAGGAAGATGTTTGTGATATCTCTATCTCAGACTTAACAGGTTTATCAGCTGTCACTGTTAAAACAATTTGCTGAGACGCTGTTCGGCTTCCTTCTCCAAAATAAATACTTTCTTCAACCGTAGCCTCTGCCCCAGAAAAGCGAAACCACCAAATCTGACGCCCCTCATGTTTATTATTAGCCAATAAAACGTAAATTCTTTCAGGTTTTCCCTTCGTAAATTCTACCACATCTTCCTCAACCACCATTGACGGATGTAAATGGAATCTTATTTTAAAAGAGAGATCTTCATTAGCATCAATACGTTCCTCTCCTTTCAATATTTCGCCACTTGAAGAAAGGTACAAAATTCGTTGATAAATCGCCCCCCATCGTGGCAACCATCCATTATGCCCCATCTCTAATAAATGGGCACCTTCTTCAACATGATGTTTTGCAACAACTTCAAATTCCATGACTGATTTGCTATTTTCAACGACAACACAATCCGAATTTTCCAAACCCAAGACAGAATGTGCTGCTGTGCACCCTAAAATAGATCGCCAAGAACTTGTATCACCAGCACCACAATTAACAAAAATACGTTGCCTTCCCGCTGAGAATTCAAGAGATAAACACCCTGCATGCTTGTGACGACTGCCAGTCATTGCAGGACGTCCACTGTCGACGATCAAAGTCGCACGATTGGCATAACATCGGACATATCCGCCTTGCTTCATATTCGTCATAGCCACACGTTTTTGTGTGGCATGAGACAAAACACGGTCTATAAACTGTGGGTTATTTTCACTGGAACCGTTAAATAGAGCTAACCCACCATCACCATGGCGTAAAGCACGCAAAGCCTTACTGATTAAATCTAATGCCGTAATTAGTTCATTGGGTGGACGTCGATTAATTAATTGAAACATCAACCTTATTTCAACCAAATCCCTTAAAACTACTAACATTATTTCAGGGTTACGTTCAATGTGCACCCCATCCTCTAAAATCTGACAGACTAGCTCTTCTTTTAAATAACGGACGATACGGGACAATAGGTCAAATTGCTCTGGCATACATAGGGTCATAACCATCACCCCTTTAAACAAAGAAAATGCCTTATAATTTCCTGATATAGGTGGCAGCATCGCAGCAACATAACGCCCTTCTATCAATAAGCGATCCATAAATTGCTTACGAAACGCATCATCGGCAGAAGCTGCAAAAAAGTCGAAATGTCCTAACCAATTTGTTAAGCGCATACCCAAAATATCGGAATAATACGCAACTTGATGCTGAGCGGTCGGCGGACGTCCCATCCAGTCCGCAATTAAAGCGCGCGCACTAAGACGAGCATTATCAGTCCCCAATTCGCGCATATCTCGTAACCAAGAAAAATCATAGATTTTACATAACCCTTCTAACGAAGTGTTACGCCGTCCCCATAACCCAGGTTGCAATGGAATGATCTGGTCTTTATAGATCAGCTCGCCTTTCGTTAAATGCATCCCGTGAATAGAATTGCCTTGCCATAAATCTCGCAAAATAAAAGCAGGAGCATCAGGAAGTTTCCCATATCCAATAGGTGGCAAACGTGCCATAGAAAGTCGCATTGATCTTAATATGCGCCGCAAAGCCATCCTGACATCCCTCCCCCTTTTATGTTGCAATAAATCAGTAAGACTTTACTTTACATCTTGCCCGCGTAATGCATTCATAGCTTGACGATAATCTTTTTGTCCATATATAGACGTACCAGCAACCAATACATCTGCACCGGCATTAATAACCAACGGTGCTGTTTTCGCAGTAATGCCCCCATCGACACTAATTCGAATATCACGACCTGTTGCATCCACCATATTCCGAATCTGATTAATTTTAGAAAGTTGGCTTTCTAAAAATTGCTGCCCCCCGAACCCAGGATTAACCGTCATGACCAATATTGTGTCCACCAAATCTAAAATTTCAGAAATTGCCTGTGCTGGGGTTGATGGACAAAGAACAATACCAGCCTTGATCCCAAATGATTTAATTGTTTGTAAGGTTCGATGTGCATGAGGGCCCGCCTCAATATGAAAAAGGATCTGATCGGCCCCTGCTTTGGCAAATGGCTCAATAAACAAATCAACAGGTTCAATCATCAAATGCACATCAAAAAATAAACGAGAATATGGGCGTAATGCTTTTACAATAACGGGGCCAAACGTCATATTAGGAACAAAATGACCATCCATCACATCCAAATGAATCCAATCCGCACCTTGCTCATCTACAGCTTTAATTTCCTCTCCAAAACGAGCGCAATCAGCAGAAAGGATACTTGGGGCAATTAATGGGACAGTTAAAGCTGGCATGATTCCTCCGTCTATAAATTAACTTCTGTCACAGCTAATATGAAAATATGATGTCAAATTAAAGAAATTTATAAAATAGTTTTTAGTTATACTTACGCAGTTTTTTGAAATCTTGCTATAAAAAAACCGTCTAATCCCCCCTTATCTTGTAACATATAGGGTAATGTTCTTACCCACCCCTCTTTTGTCAGACTTTCTGGCAAAAAAGACACATCTTCTGTTGTAAAAGGTAAAGATTTAACCCCTGGCAAACTAGCAATGTATTTCGCTTGCTCCTCTGCTTCTCGTATCTGCAAAGAACAAACGCTATAAATTAAGCGTCCCCCTACTTTTAAATAAGTCAAAGCTGCTTGTATTAACTGGCGTTGAATAGAAACTAAAGCATTAATGTCTTTTGATTTTTTAATATGCAACACATCTGGGTGCCGACGAAAGATACCCGTAGCAGAACATGGAGCATCCAGTAAAATAGCATCAAATATCTCTTCATACGCTAATTTTGACGCATCCTTTTGAATAATTTCAGCGTTCAATTGTAAACGTTTTAGGTTTTCTTGTAACCGTAAAATACGCTTGGGGTCTTTTTCGACAGCTGTAACCTGTCCACCAGCCACAATTAATTGAGCCGTTTTTCCGCCAGGGGCAGCGCACAAATCTGCAATTTTTTCACCTTTTTGTACATTTAATAACAAGGCTGGTAGAGATGCAGCAACGTCTTGTACCCAAAAATTCCCTTCTTCAAATCCTGATAAACTGCTGACTTTGGTGCCAACAGGATAACGATAACTTCCTTCTAACAGCCTTTCACCCCCGACAGGAGGAGACACACCCAATTTTATAGACAAATCCAATGGCACTTCATAAGCCAGACATTGTGCCAGTTTTCTGGGGTCAAAACCAGCTTGTTTCCATTCCTGCCATAACCATGAAGGTAGGTTTAAACGATCTTGGTCTAATTCCTCTAAACAGGTCTGACCTTTATCAACTACTTTACGCAACACTGCATTGACTAATCCGGTAAATCCCGCCAACCCATTTTTACGGGTTAAATTAACTGTTGTATTCAAAGCAGCGTGTTTAGGAGTATCCAAAAAAATAATCTGAGCAACACCTAACAATAAAATCCATAAAACTCGCTGTGGTGGTGCGCGGCGTAACAAGGGTTCAATAATAGCTTCTAATGTTCCTTTTTGCCTTAAAACACAAATAATAAGTCGATATGCGGCTGCTTTGTCGCGCTCGTCCGCATGACGGGTCATTAAACTATCTAAAACCACATCTAATGAACGGTTACGTTCCAAAACTTGACAAACTGCCTCAAAAGCTATTTGACGTGTATCGTCTTTTTCTTTATTCATATGTCCGACTTAATCTTATTTTTCTAAGGATTTTTGTTGTTTTACTCTTAATATTCAGATTCTCAACACCATATTCTTATGATATGCCATATTTTATCCATTATTATAAGTTTTAAAGCGATATTTCCTTACTTTGGCAAAATTAACAATGAAAAACTGGTCTATCATTCTCCCCTATTATAACGAGGAAAAATTCCTACCTGGGACGTTGGAATCAATCATCGCTCAAAATTATAAGAATTTTACTTTGATTTTAGTCAATAATGCCTCCACTGACCGATCAGAAATTTTGGCAAAAGATATATTATCTCGACACCCCGAAATTGATGTCCGATACTTATACGAAGCAAAGTCTGGTAAAACAAATGCGCTGCAAGCAGGACTAAAAGCTGTTACAACCCCATACGTGGCAACTTTTGATGCTGATACCTATTATCCACCCAATTATATTGGTTTTTGTAATTATATTTTTGAACACCATCCTGAATATCTAGCTGTGATGGCATGTGATATTTATGCCCCCTACGAAGACTATAAAAGTCAAAAGCGGTGCAGAAAAATTTTTCTTAAATCCAAAATTTTTAGTAAACAGTGCCACGCGGGCGGATATGCCCAAACGTTCCGTACAGAAAGCTTAAGGCAAATCAAAGGATTTGATCAAAATATATGGCCTTACGTTTTAATGGATCATGAAATAGTACATCGATTGTTAAAAATTGGTAAGACTTTCTATTCTTCTAAACATTGGTGTATGCCTTCTGAACGTCGTACTGATCGCACTAAAGTGCAATGGACAAAATTCGAAAAATTATTATATGAGTTCACACCTTTTTTTCTGAAAGACTGGTTTTTTTATTCTTTTTTGAGTAAACGATTTAAAAAACGAAAAGCTTCTATTACTCAGCTACGAGAACATGCTTGGGAAACAAAGGAAAAAAAATAGAGTTCCGGTATCATTTAAAAAGGTATATGCTATTTATATTTTAGTTTTATTCCTTCTTTCTTTTACTATGTGATGACCAATCAATGAATCCGTTTATAATCCAACAAAACTTAAACAAAATTCATGAACGAATCTCGCATGCCGCTAAATTAGCAAGACGAAACCCAAATGATATTAAACTGGTTGCAGTATCAAAATTCCATCCCATCGAAGCAATTCAAACTGTTATCAATCAAGGTCATGTAATCTTTGGCGAAAATCGTATTCAAGAGGCAAAAACAAAATTTACTTTGCTACGTCAGGATGTATCTGACCTTCATTTACATATCATAGGCCCAATTCAAACCAATAAAATCATAGATGCTGTTAAAATAGCGTCTGTTATTGAAACAATTGACCGCCCAGCTCTTTTATTACCATTGGAAAAAGCCATGGACAAAACTGGCTTGGCTCCTAAATTATTCATTCAAATCAATATCGGCCAGGAACCTCAGAAATCAGGGGTTTTGCCACATGATGCAGACGAATTCATAACATTATGTTTAAAACGCTTTGGAAATCAAATCCAAGGGGTTATGGGCATTCCACCCTATCATCAAGATCCCACCCCTTATTTTCAAAAACTAGCAACTTTTGCACGAAAGTACCATTTACCTGAAATATCAATGGGCATGTCAGCAGACTTTGAGACTGCAATTGCATGTGGTGCAACAATTGTCCGTGTTGGGTCAGCTATCTTTGGTGAACGGCCAGTCAGGCAGTTATAAATAAAGATTTTTAAAATATATCTATACATTTAAAATGCTTTTTTATAACATTAACTTCTTATTTTCTTAAATTTAACATCTGTTTATCATTTGGCTGAATAATTTTATCACCCACTATATTTATTTTATATTTTGCATTAAAGCTGTTCTCGTAATCTGAACAGATTGTAAAACAATGCGGAGTTATTCTAATATGACCTCTTCTGACGAGGAAAATATAAACACAGATGAAAAAAAAACATCTGAACCATCTAACGAAGCCCTAGAGCACACTGTATATCCAGCGTCAAGACATGACGATACGATTACCGTCTTACCTGCTTTGGATGCCCAAAGTCCCATCACAGAATTTGGGACTGATCAGCCTGAACGGAAATTAAAACCTTTGAGTGCTGCTGTTCTGATGACGGTTTTAGGGGTTGTTTACGGTGATATCGGAACCAGTCCGATTTACGCATTGCGTTCTACAATCCTTGTGGTTTCTAATCACCATACCGATCTTCAGCGCTGGGAAGTCTTTGGAATTGTCAGTTTAATTTTTTGGGCATTAATTTTAGTTGTGACCATAAAATATGTCATGTTGGTCATGCGTGCTGATCATAATGGCGAAGGGGGAATTCTCGCCCTGATGTCTTTAGCGCAGCGCGTTGCGAAGAAAACCAGTGGGAAGATTTTATTAGGCATTGTTGGCATTGCTGGCACCTGTCTTTTTTTCGGGGATGGCATGATCACCCCCGCTATTTCCGTTTTATCTGCAATAGAAGGGCTGGAAGTTTCCATTCCACAAACCCAAGAATTTATCATACCGATGGCCTTGATCATTCTCTTAGGCCTTTTTAGTATGCAAAGCAAAGGAACGGAGCGCATTGGTAAAATCTTTGGCCCTGTGATGTTTATATGGTTTAGTACAATTGGCATACTAGGGTTACTAGAGGTCTTAAAGCAGCCTTTTATCCTATGGGCACTTTCACCCCATTACGCTATCTCCTTTATTGTTCATCATCAATGGATGGCTTTTTTAGCCTTAGGTTCCGTAGTATTGGCCGTTACAGGTGCCGAAGCTTTATACGCAGATATGGGACATTTTGGCAGAAGTCCCATTCGATATGCTTGGGTCTTTTTTGTTTTACCTTCATTAACTTTAAATTATTTAGGCCAAGGTGCTTTGGTACTAACCAACCCACAAACCTTAAGTAATCCCTTTTTCTATCTAGCACCGCATTGGTTTAATATACCACTGGTTATTTTATCCACATTTGCCACCGTTATCGCCAGTCAGGCAGGAATTTCAGGTGGATTCTCTTTGGCTAGACAATTAACGCAACTGGGATATTTTCCAAGATTACGCATATTACATACGAACGCCCATGAAGAAGGTCAGATTTATATCCCTGACGTTAACCATGCTTTGATGCTAGGGTCTCTATTACTTATCTTAAGCTTTAGATCCTCTGAAGCATTAGCAGCAGCTTATGGTATTGCGGTAACGGGAACCTTTCTTTGTACATCAACCTTGTCTTATGTTGTTTTTTACAAATTATATAAATGGCCCATCTACAAAGTTATCCCTATTTTCGGTCTTTTTTTCCTGATTGATATTCCATTTTTTACCGCAAATGCATTAAAAATCCCTCAAGGTGGATGGGTTCCTTTGTTACTTGGTATTTGTTTAACCATTATGATGACTTCATGGAACAAAGGACGAGGCATTATTATTAAAAAGCGAGATCAGGGTGCTTTACCCATTGCTTCTTTCCTAACTCGCCTACCTCAATCTAAAATTACCAGGGTGTCTGGAACTGCAATTTTTATGACACCAGATCCTGTATCTGTTCCTAATTCTTTGTTGCATAACTTGCGTCACAACAAAGTATTGCACGACCATGTTCTATTTGTAACCATCGAAAACCTTAAACAACCCGAGGCAGAACGGGGACATCGAATTGCCATGCGTCAATTGGCCCCTAATATTTATCAAATAATTGTTCGATATGGTTTCATGGAAATGCCGAACTTGCCAAAAGTCCTTGAATTATTGAAAACGCAACCACAAATGAGTTTCTTTGATCCTTTACAAGCTTCTTATTTCACTACCAGAGAACAAATTGTACAAGCACCGATCCCCAAAATGAGTAAGTGGAGAATGGCAATATTTATGTTCATGAACCGTAACGCAAGCCCCGTAACAGATTTCTTACGAATTCCGGCAGATCGTGTGGTTGAATTATCGGTTCGCGTATCTATTTAATCGTGATACACCCATCATTACAGTCCAATCAGGGAATAGCACTTTATATCCATTGGCCGTTTTGTTTAGCAAAATGCCCTTATTGTGATTTTAACAGTCATGTTACAAAAACTATTCCCCAAGACGATTATGCCAAAGCATTATTGCAAGAACTAAAAACTGCATTAGCGCTTACGCATAATCGCATCCTTACGTCTATTTTTTTTGGTGGGGGAACACCATCTCTGATGGCTCCAACGACAGTTCAACAACTTATTGAATGTGCAACCAAAAACCTACCCGTTGCAGATCAACTTGAAATAACATTAGAAGCAAATCCAACCAGTGTTGAAAATCAAAAATTGAAAGATTTTCAACAAGCAGGTGTAAACCGTATCTCCCTAGGTATACAAAGTCTTAACCCTGTTGCCTTAAAAGCGTTGGGACGTGAACATACAGTTGGACAAGCCATCGAAGCCTTATCCTTGGCCAAAAAATTATTTCACCGGGTATCATTCGATCTAATTTATGCACGTGAAGGACAAACTTTATCCCAATGGGAAACTGAGTTAGACGAAGCATTAGCACTAGCTAATGATCACCTTTCGCTTTATCAACTGACAATAGAATCTGGTACGCTATTTGCCAAACAATATCAGCAAGGTAAACTGCATTTACCCGATGAAATAACAAGTTCAGAATTATTACAAATGACCGATTCTGTCACAAATCGGCATGGGTTGGCAGCTTATGAAATTTCTAATTACGCAAAGCCTGGCTCTGAAAGTAAACATAATCTAGCCTATTGGCGGTATCAAGACTATATTGGCATTGGCCCAGGCGCACATGGACGTGTAACAATCGATCATAATTTATACGCAACAGAGCGCTATAAAAACCCACAAAAATGGTTAATATCCGTACAAGAAAACGGTCATGCCCTTTGTCACCAAGAGTTACTGTCATGTATGGATAAAGCATACGAAATGCTTTTAATGGGATTAAGATTAACAGAAGGGGTCAAAGCGTCCCTGTTTGAAGAACGCTGCGGCATTCCTATTTTAGATGCAATTAACGTATCGATGTTAACAGCATTAATCGAAGAAGATTATCTGCTTTGGGATCAAACATACCTAAAAACAACGGCCAAAGGGAAAATTAGACTTAATGCGATTTTAGAGGCATTATTAAAGTAATTGCTATCGCAAAGGAGGAAATATGCTGCACATTATGAAGGTAGCTGTTGGCGTACAAGATATTGAACATCTACTTGAAATTAACCGCTCTCTTGCCAAGGAGAATGGTGGATATCCTTATACTCTGACCCGTTTTCCACCCAAACAAATTGCTGATATCTTAGACCAAGGTTCATTATATCGCGTCATCAAAGGAATTATGTGTTGCCGTCAAATCATTAAAGACTTTATTCCCAGCACTCGTGAAAATGGATCACCTTGCATAAAGATTCTATTAGAACCAGAGATTATCCGTACACATTCTATTCCGATAAAACCTTTCCAAGGATGGCGTTATTTAAAACCTGAAACTGCCCCAGCTGATTTGTCTAGAAATAATATTATATCTAGGACAAACCTACCTTTGAAAATGAAACAAGACCTAAAAGAGTTGGGTCTTATTGATTATTAATTTGTTTGCGTAAATAGTTCTTTAACAATGTACGAATACTCTGATATAAAATGATTTAATATCAAAATCGTGGAGGGCAAAAATGCTTTTGACAAAGAAAAATCAATATTATGATTGTGGATTTTCTTTATTATTTCATTTTTTTCCACTATTTTTTTTGCTTCTTCTTAGCGCGTGCGGTGGGGATAAACCAAAACCCGTCACTGTTCAAAACAATGAACAAATTATTCCCTCTCAAAATACGGGCGAGCCACCAATTCTAATTGTCTCCTCTTCTAACAAGAATGTTATTGAGGCACAACAACGCAAATTATCTCGTAGTCCTAAACGAACCCGTAATACAGCCGCACCAACGCCTATTTCAATAGGGGAAAATGCAGGTATACAAATCGGTGCTTTTTCTTCTCAGACATCGGCACAACATGCACTATCACAAGCACAAAAGGTGTCGTCACAACTAGCCAATGCTAGGACGCTAATCAAACCATTAAATAAAAAGGGACAAACCTTATATCGTGCACAATTCACTGGTATCGATTTCAATCACGTGATCCAAACTTGCACGCAATTAAAACAAGCTGGTATACCATGCACACCTTTGTAAAATAACTTTTGAATATTTACGATAAGAGATTATTAATACTGATCCAAAGATCAAATCTTTATACCTCATTACTAATACAACAAAAGCAAAGTGCTTGCCTCTTGTTTTCCAAAAACAAATATAATAAATATTCTTTGTTTTTAAATATAGGTTTAGAAATGAAAATAATAAATAATTATAAAATGACAAATAAACCGTTAAATTATTTCCATTTCTTTTCTTTACTCATTCTTTTATTCCTAACTGCGTGCGATGGTGGCAACAAACAAAAAGGTGGTGTTGTTTCTTCACGATACAGTAATTATATGTCTTCTCATCCAAAATGGCGCCCACCAGGACCAGAACAAGACCCATGGGGACCTTATATTAATCAATCATCTCAACGATTTAATGTTCCTGATCAATGGATACGCGCTGTTATGATGCAAGAGTCACGGGGATATCAATATTATAATAAACGCCCTATTACTTCACCCCATGGGGCTAAAGGATTAATGCAACTAAAAACGCCCACTTACAATGATATGGCTAAACGCTACAATTTAGGGAAAGACCCTTACGATCCACGTGATAACATCATGGCAGGTACTGCTTATATTCGTATTCTTTATAATAAATTTGGGGCTCCTGGCTTTGTTGCTGCTTATCACGGGGGACCTGGCACGCTAAATGCACATCTAACACGTGGCAAATCTTTACCCTCCGAGACGAAAAAATACTTGGCTGCTGTTGCCCCGAAATTGGGAAATGATGTGCCCATGAGCGGACCGTTTGCAAGTTACGCAGGCCCCTATCGGCGAAAAAACACAGCAAAACCCTTATCTTTAGAGGCTTATTATACCCCCAAACCATATTACCCAACAACAATGGTCGCCCAAAGCAATCCTGTTTCTTTGCCAAAGAATAAACGTTCTAAAAGCAAATCAACCTCTAAAAAAGATATCTTGGTCGCTTCCTCTGTGGTTACACCAACCTACGAGGTATCCAAACACTCTGACGCTAATATCGTACAGGTTGCTTATGCCCCGCCGTCGTCAAGTAAAGGAAATTGGGGTATTCAAGTTGGGGCTTTTTCTTCACCCAGTCTTGCACAACAAGCAACCTTTCGGGCAAAAAGAAACGCTGCGGGTACGTTATCTATAGCTAATAGCTCTGTCGAGATGGTCAACAAAAATGGAAATAAATTATATCGGGCTCGTTTAACAGGAATAAATTATATAACTGCTTCTGAAGCTTGTTCAAAATTAAAACAAAAAGGTATGAATTGCGTAACTATACAATAACTTTAATTCACAACATTTTAAAAATTACTTGCTTTGTTTGCCTATTATGTTTGTCTCAATCAACCCACACCCACAGAGTATTACCTCAACAAGCCTATATCTGGCAAAAAAGATGGTTATCAACCTTAATACCCTCCATCCAGCAAAGCACTCCTTACCTTACTGGATGGCGATTTTTAGCAGGCGAATATGAACCTGATGAAACAACCATCTATCCATCCATAGACTTTACCACATTAAATCAAACACAACTGCCTTTAACAGCTGTATACCGCTTTGATCGCATTCGCCCCTTGCCCACCGCAGGCGAGATTTTGAAACTTGTCAAAGATTCACCCACATATCACCAACATCATATTTATCGTATTGAATTAGATCTGGATTGGCCAACTTTAAAATTACAACACTACATCTCGTTATTAAAAACGATAAAACAACAACTACCTAAAAACATATATCTAACGATTACTGTTATTCCAGACTGGCTGAACTCTCCATATTTTCCACAGCTTACGCAACAAATTAACCATGCAATTTTGCAGGTTCATACCGTCGATAACCCAACAATGGGCCTGATTAATATTCAGAATGCTTTACGTTATATTGATAAAATGAATCGCATAAGTAAACGCCCTTTTTATGTGGCCTTACCCACTTATGGATTACGGGTAGGTATGAATTCATTTGGTTCAATTTATTACATTGAAGGAGAGAATAACCTAAAAGCTGGCCCCTTTGGCCATGAACTATATAGCGATCCTCAACAATTAAGAAAACTAATCCAACAGCTTGAGCAAAATCCCCCATTTCAGTTAAAAGGGATTATCTGGTTTCGTCTGCCAGTTACCAACGATCAGCGCAACTGGAGCTTACGAACATGGTTGACGATGTTACAGCATCTTCCTTTGATTCAACAATTTAGTGTGGATCAAATCCCCCATCCAAATGATCCTAAACTATTAAATATACGATTAACCAATATAGGAAATACACCGCTGGAATTACCTAAAATCATTCCTTTGCAATGTTCTATAGCCGATGGATTTACGCCCTACCGTTTTACGACGACACCAAGTGGCAACTATGTTTTAAAGCTTAATGTACCCAGTGCTCGCCCCTTGAATACAAATCAACAGTTAATTATTGGATGGATGCGCTGCGATCCTTGAATCATGTAACAGTACATAATTTATTTTGGGCTGAATGGTGCAAAAATGCCTTTAAACTCTTTCGCAACTGGACGCCTATATCCCCCCCATTTAGAGGTGCCAATGCCTAATTGTACAATAGCTTCACTCAATTTTACCGCAGCACTGACACCATCAATCACAGGGATATGATGTTTTGCAGACAAAGACGCCGCTAAATCTGCCATTCCTGCACACCCTAGAACAATTGCCTCAGCACGATCATCAAGGAGCGCACGTCCAATTTCATCCGATATTTTTTGGTAAGCATCAGAACCATTCTTTTCCAAATCCAATACAGGAACCTCACTAGCACGAATACCTGCACAACGGGTTAATAAACCATATTTTCCAAGATTGTGCTTAATCGCAGGAATAGAGCGAGAAAGTGTTGTGACCACAGTAAATGTCCCTGCCACCAAGCTGGCAATATGAAAGGCAGCTTCACCAATACCGATAACCGGTGCGTTGCTAACACAACGTGCGGCATCTAGACCTGTATCATCAAAGCACGCAATAATATATGCATCTGCATTAGGATGCTTTTGCATTTCACCAATCATACCCGGAACAGCAAAGACCTCATCAAAATAACCCTCAATACTAACGGGACCATCGCTAGGATTAACTGCTGTAATCTTGGTGTTTAGTGATGCTACTTTTTTCGCAGCCTCATCAATCTTTTTGGTCATCGAGACTGTTGTGTTGGGGTTAATAATAAGCAAATCCATGCAATTAAATTCCTGATCTTTGATAAATTGTGTTATTATAATGTATTGTTCTACATATAAATTTAAAATGGAACTTATACGATTAAAATAATTTGTAGCCGTGTTAAGTTTATTCAACTATCATTTAATTGATAAAAGTACGAATATTGATCGTATATAAACTTATTCAAAGTATAAATTATACTATCGGATCATATCCTATATTGCTCAATTTTAGCATACATAAATGAACTCTTCCAAAATTCGTTCTGTCATGATGCATTTTCTGTAAAAAAAAATATATATATCAAGGTTACAAAAAGATTCCTTTATCTAAAAGATTATATGCTCAATATATCGTTTTCTTTCTTTGTTACTTAGTGCTAAATATCCTTCAAATACAAAGTACAAGAAAGTCGGTATCAATCACATGTTATCCCTCTTACAGCCTATTGGGATTGTTATCCCCATCATTATCATTTTAATGTTTGGTTTTTTTGCTGCGAAGAAAAATATTTTTCAAAATAATGATAATGCTATCTCCATTCTCAGCAAACTGGTACTGACCGTCACACTCCCTCCAGTTTTATTTGCAGGAACTCTTAGCGTTTCTAGGACACAGCTTCATAGTGCTTTCTTGTTATTTTTATCATTATTAATTTCTACCATTGCCATTTACCTAATTAGTTTTTTCATTGCCAAAATAATTTTTAAACGTAACGTTGTTCAATCTTCTCTAGCAGCTTTGGGAGGGAGTTTTTCTGCAGGACCTTTTTATGGTCCTGCTTTGTTAGAACCACTATATGGAGGATCTAGCAGCATTGCCATCAGTATGATGGCTCTGGTTATTAATCTATTTCTTATCCCGCTTGCCACTATTATCATTGAAGTTGACGAAGAGAAAAAAAATAGCCAGCACCACATTCCAATTTATCGTTTAATAACCAGTTCTATTTATAATGCGATCGTCTATTGTCCATACGTGTGGGCCCCTCTATTAGCAATTATTTTATTATTGTGTGGAATTCAACTGCCTGACTTTATCAACAATTCTTGCTTATTAATTGGTAAAGCTACTTCTGGCATTGCAGTTTTTGTAGCGGGCATGACAATAGCTGTTAACAAGTTTAAAATAACCACTGAACGTTTATTCTTTGCATCAATTAAGGATATTGCTCTGCCTGCCTTATTTTTAGGTGTCGCATTTGTATTTTCTCTTAACAATAGTCCTACCATTTTTAATGAAGGATTATTACTGTGCGCAATGCCATCTGGTCCAATGACAATATTACTTAGTAATCAATATAAACAATACCAAGAAGAATCTGCATCTATCCTTGCTATCTCTACTTTTAGTATGATTATTACAGTTTCTATTGTTCTGGGGTTAATACATTAACCGTAGAATTTGTGATATAATAGGCATAAAAAAGCTGCTTAAACAACCTAAATTATGCCTTATTATTTGATAAAAGTAATTATATGGTAATAACATTACCAAGGGCATCTACCCATTGTTTTCCATCCCACCAACAAGGCTTTTTTAGTGCTTTACTAAAGGCTTGTCTACCAATCACTAGATTTTCAGCTTGCACTTCACTTGTATCTGATAAGACAAGACTATTTGCATTCAAAGCCACAGAACCATCTGAAAGTTTAGCTAGCGATGGATATTGTTGCCATTGTGCACTGCCGTCACCGCCTTCTTTTTGGCAATAATATATTCCATCATTCCCTAACCGAATTTCGTTTAAATATCCTTTCGATGATAATGTTGTAGGGGCTGCTTTACCCGACAAAAAGATGTCTGTTAATAATGTCGCAGATCGACTGCGTCTAGCATGATAATATAATCGATCATTGTCAAACCACTGAGCTGTTAATATTAAAATATCGCCAATTCTTAGCGTAATAATCGCATCTTCTTTAAAAGCTTCTCCTTTCCCATCATCTGCTTCATTTTCACAAACCAAATTCGTTTTGATTTGATAACCAGACTGTTCTAAGTCTGCACCATAACAACCAAATATATAAGTTCCTTGATATCCTTTAAATTCCAATGGCGATGCGGCTGGTATCCACGTTGCCCCTCCTACCAGAAAAACACCACTCAATTCTTCAATTTTATTCATTGTTGTCAATGCCAAAAGGTTATCAATTCCTTTATCTGGACTAAAGGGTTTAATATTGCTACCTGAAGACAGCTGATATAAATCATTTACTGTAATTTGATAAGGACTGGGAACACCGTCATGTAGATCAACGTTCAAATATGCATTTTTATTGATTGATTTAACGTTTAAATCAACAGTTCCATCATTAACGTAGCTTGTACCTCTCTCTCCAGTGTCACCCTTATCTCCTTTTGAACCTTGTGCACCTGTATCACCCTTTTCACCTTGTGGACCTTGAGGGCCCTGTGCACCTGTATCACCCTTTAGATTTCCAACCTTGTACCATCCTTGCTGACAACCACAACCAACGTAACGTTGAAACAAATCCCCTGTTAAACTATTTAACCAAAGTGCATTTTCTTCCGTATCTGCCTCTGATGGGTCTCTCTCTGCAGCAACAATTTGTGTACCATCCTTTCCATTTGACCCCGCTATACCACGGGGTAGGACAAAATCTAATACAGCATGTGTACTAGTACCTACATTCACAACTTGTGGTTTTTCACCTGGTTCTGTTACTTTAACTTCACCCACTTTAATAGTAGGGGCTTTATCACATGGGGAATGCGTGTGGTTTAGTGAGCCATTATCATGAATACAGCAATTATTGTGATCATGGTGATAATTATAGTGATGATTTTGCTCGTAATTTACATCACAATCGCTATATTGGTGATTGCTGCAACAATAAGATGACGAAATACATGAAAATACACAAAATTCGCGTGTTTCACAATTACGTGTTTTAACAAAGAAACGAATTTTACTTTTGGTACCTGCTCTTCCACCACTTATCCTTACTTTAAAAGTTTGCCCAAAAACCGTAATCATATCAACAATAATATTACGATCAGATGGATACGCACAAACAGACAAAATTTTGTCCATTGGCGACAAGCGTTGTGCTAAAGAAAATTGATAAATAACTGCTTCGTCAGGAGCTCTGCACTGTAAAGTAAGATCTTTGTCATCATTACACAGTTCAGGCACCATTATAACTTGATGATTTATAAAACATGTCATAGTATGTTGTCCTAATAATTTAAATATAAAAAAAGTAAAAGAACGCTTTCATAAAAGAAAATTCCTTTACTAAACTAAAAATTGATTAATTTATTAAATATAAATACTTTTATTTATGATAAATATAATAGATAAATAAATTATATTATATATTTATTATGTAATATTTTGAAAAAAATTTCAACAATATAATTTATTGTTTTATTTAGTATAATTTACTTTTAACACTATCAATTATACTTTATTAAAATAACAGAATGTAATAATATTTAACGTCACTTGATAGTCACAATGTGACTAATTTCGATTTCTTCATATTTGCTATTAAAATCGTATTTAGGACATAAAAATTAATAATCGTAAAAATAATTAGTACAATCATACCTGAATCCCATTGCCGACCATATATAAAAGGATTTGAAACACTCCACACTAACAAAAAAGCTGATACAAAAGCAGAGATACCCTTGGCTATTTTATATTTAACTCATAAAGGAAAAACTGTAACATCCCACATAACATGAATATTAGTTGCCAATAATAATCTGCTAGTAAAACAATAAAACCATCTGCTAAACCCGAATTTACAATTTCGTTTTCATAAGTAAATCCCCCATAAAATCCAATATAAATGAGTAAAATACGATTCAACGATTCAACCATTGCACAACCCCATATTTGTGTTGAAGCGCTTTCTTTATTATTCCCCCTTTTCATTATATTTCTCTTTTTTTAAATTACATAGGTATTTAAATAGATGTCACATACAAACCACTTATTGAATTTGTTATGTCATTACATATTGTTGTGATAAAAATTTAATAAATACATTTCTTATTGATATTTAAAATAGTAACCGTAAATTTTAATTTAAAATATTATTACGAAACTTTTTATTTACTTGAATTACATATCAATCATTGATTCTATTTGACTAAATATAAAAAAAAGATGCCAAAGCGTCTTACTATTCTTTCATATTTTGCTTTTAATTTTCTAATTCACACGTTTAATGTTATATTAGGTAATAAAATACTTTATATAATAACGTTATTAAAATATTAACTGGCTCATATGTACATCGAAATTAAATACTGCATACCATAAAAGACGCATAAGTTGTTATATTTAAATGGTGTCCACGGCGGGATTCGAACCCACGACCCCAGGATTCATCTCACCACGATTTTCATCGCCATTGTTATCAAAAACAATGTTTGTAAGCTGGACTGTCTCTTTACCTTAGGATATTTATATCCCTTAGGCATCACCCGTACAGTCTCTACACCTTTCTAATCATTCGATCAGACTTGGCTCGGGATTGGTATGGTTGAGATTACCGAAACTTCCCCCGAATTAGAGTGAATCCACTTTATAGTTTCCTAATAAAGCGCCCAATTATATTTAGGAATCCTGTGCTCTATCCTGCTGAGCTACGCAGACGTATGACTCTTTTAACCTGACTTTATAAATTTGAAAAGAGTTTGCTTTCATTTAAAAGTTTTTTTTTATCTTTGGCATGTTGGGCAAGCGTTAAAATAAAATGCTGACATAATAATTCAACAGGAACTGCCGTTTGCTTGCACAACTGTTCTAATTTTTGAACATATCGTAACAAAGCAAATAAACGATTAACATGCCAAATATCTAGTGCCTTCAAAAAACTTTCTGTTCGTTTAAAAAAAACAGGAGGGTTTAACTTAGAAATTGCTGTCTTGGCAGGAATACTATTTTCTACCATAAATCGAGCCTGCAATAAACGATCAACAAAATATAATAGGCTTCGTACTAATGCAATCATGGCCATCCCCTCTTTCATAGCACGATCGAATGCACGATCTGCTACAACAATTTGACCGCACATTGCAGCGTATACGATATCTTCAGGTGAATATTCTCCACCATCCCCAATAGCTTGCTGAACATCATCAAGAGTAATTGTATTTTCTTGTCCAACATAGAGCAATAATTTTTCAATCTCATTACGAATTAAAGCCCTATCGGTGCCCAATACTGAAAGTAAATAACGAAAAGCTTCAGAAGCTATATGCTTTTTACCAAGTAAGTATCGTATTGTTTCCTCTAAAGATCGCCCTGTTTCCGCATAGCAGGGAACAGACGCAATCAAAGGATGTTTTTCTGCTAGAATACGTAAAGAGGATCTAGGGGAAAGGTTAGAAGCTTCAATAATCACAACACTATCAAATGTCGCGGGATCAATTGCGTTTTTGGGATATAAAGCACAAAACTCTTCTAAGGGCTTGGTTAATGTATCTCCTCCTTCTCTGACCCATACTGCACGCTGTCCGCCCATCAGAGATAAAGCTGTTGCTTCCTCTAATAATCGGAAATGCTCATCTTTATCCAATACGCAAACTAAAAAAGGATCATCCAATCGTCCAGCTACTTTCCTGACCATAAAAGCAGCACGCTCGCGAACCAATCCCGTATTTTCGCCATATAATAAAAAAACACGAAATTTGATTGGTCCTTGTAATGTTCCGATCAAATTTCGTGTATCTATTTTCATAGTTTCATACCTAAAATTGACTTAGTTTCCAGGTATATCATCAGTCGTCATATTATCCATACCTACAGGTATCATTGTATTTCGGCCAGTTGCCATTGCTGGCATTCCATCAACCCCTGTACCTTGAGTCTGGGCACCATTAGATCCAGGATTCATACTGGGCAGCATATACGTTGCCTTAGGCGTCTGAGGTTTTTTTGGCCTAGTTTGGTATGCCTCATTATTTCTAAACCAAGTTGCAATTTGCTGCGTTACCTCATTGGCTAAATTCTGTGCAACGCGCGCCTGTGCAGTTTCATCATTTAAGCTTTGTGCGAAATACTGCTCATAAGTAATCGTGTAACCATCCATGACTTGGGCATCCCCTTGCGCCAATACAACAGGATCAATAGAAATGGTTTTCAAGACCCAATGCGCCGTCCCAATCATTCGTGCACGACCCGAAGAATTATCATAATGAATATCAATTGCCTCTTCACTGAGCCCAGGGGAAACATCCAATTGATATGTTTTAGGATCCTCTGGCCCTGATCCAGCAAGATTTTGTTGCAAGGACTGACGCACAAGTTGCCCATAACGATCATTTAGCACGGGAACATAAATCTTCTTAAGTTCATCACTAACATCCAAGTTAGCAGAATCCCCATACAAAGGCTTAAACCCACATCCTGCAAGAAAAATACCAATTCCAACAAACAAGCTAGAAATTTTAAGAAGCTTACCGATTGATTTCATCCGCCTACCACGAAATTAACAATCTTATTAGGAACATAAATCGTTTTCACAATTGTTTTTCCTTCTAAGAATTTTGCCACAGTTCTTTCTTCACGGGCCAAGCCAATGACCGTGTCTTTATCTAAATCAGGGGAAACCTCAATCGTACCCCTTAATTTACCTTTAATTTGCACTGCAATAACGACCCGTGTTGCTGTTAGTAAAGATGCATCTGCCTTTGGCCAAGCCGTTTGAGCGATCAGTTGATCATGTCCCAGTAAACGTGCCATTTCCTCTGCCATATGTGGGACGAGGGGACCACACAACAAACATAGTATATAAGCTGCTTCACGACGTGCAAATGCCATTCCTGAATCATTTGCTGATTTTTCTGCTTCCCCAAGGGCATTGGTTAATTCGTGTAAACGCGCAATAGCAACATTCATAGCAAATGCGTCAAGCGCTTCGGTAACGGCAACAATAGTACGATGGGTCATGCGACGCAAACCATCAGCACTATTAGCAATATCATCTGGCAGACTCATAAGCACAGGCACGTCCTGAGCAATGCTGACGATAATACGGTATAGACGTTGTAAAAAACGAGACGTTGCAATCGCCCCCTCTTCTGTCCATTCCATATCCCGTTCAGGTGGATTATCTGACAAAATAAACCAACGAGCTGTATCCGCACCAAAACGTTCAATAATTACAGAGGGAGCAATTGTATTTTTCTTTGACTTGGACATTTTTTCAATACGCCCAACAGTAATTGCCTGCCCAGTACCACGTTTTACAAAGCCATTTTCGGACTTTTCAATTTCATCGGGGGCTACCCAATTTCCTTCTGAATCCTTGTAACTTTCATGCATTACCATTCCTTGGGTAAATAATGCATTAAATGGTTCGTCTACACCGATATGACCCGTTTGATGCATTGCACGGGTAAAAAAGCGTGCATATAGCAAATGCAAAATTGCATGTTCAATCCCACCAATATATTGATCGACAGGCATCCAACGGTTGACAGCGTTTAAATCCGTTGGAGTTTGCACCTGTGGGGCTGTGAAACGCGCAAAATACCAAGAACTGTCAACAAAAGTATCACAAGTATCGGTTTCTCTTATTGCATCCTGATGACAATGTGGGCATTTTACATGCTTCCATGTTGGATGGTTGTCTAATGGATTCCCCGACAAGGAAAAATCTACATCCTCAGGTAAAATGACGGGTAGTTGATCCTGAGGAACTGGAACAATCCCACAAGATGAGCAATGAATAACAGGGATTGGACAACCCCAATAACGTTGCCGTGAAATACCCCAATCCCGTAGGCGCCAATTAACCACTCTTTTACCAATATTCATGGTCTCTAGACGGGAAATAGCTTCTTTTTTTGCTTGTGTCGTTGTAAGGCCATTTAAAAATTGTGAATTGATTACTATACCCGCACCAATATAGGGCGCATCTGTGACGGTATAAGTCTCTGGGCTCTCACCTTCAGGCATAATAACGGTTTTAAAGGGAATATTATATTTACGCGCGAAATCAATATCCCGCTGATCCCCTGATGGACATCCAAACACTGCACCCGTTCCATAGTCCATTAAAACAAAATTGGCAATCCAAATAGGGTACTGTTGATCAGGCATAAAGGGATGAACAACTGTCAACCCTGTATCGATTCCTTTTTTCTCGGCTTTTTCGATAGCCTCTTCTGATGTTCCCAAACGATGACATTCAGCTATAAACTCGGCAATTTTTGAATTATTTTTAGCTAATTTAGCAGCAATAGGATGATCCGGAGAAATAGCTAAAAAAGCCATTCCAAATAACGTGTCTGGGCGTGTGGTAAAAACTTCAACAGAGGACAGATTTTCTTCAAATTCTGCAGGAACATGACTTAAAGAAAAACGAACTTTGGCTCCCTCTGAACGACCCAACCAACGTTCTTGCATGGTTTTGACACGATCAGGCCACTGATCTAATGTTTTTAGACCATCCAGCAAAGGCTGTGCAAACTCTGTAATCTTCAAGAACCATTGAAAAAGCTGTTTTTTCTCGATCGGGGCACCAGAGCGCCAACCTTTTCCATCGATTACCTGTTCATTGGCCAGAACTGTTTGATCTACAGGATCCCAATTAACCCAACTTTCGCGGCGTTCCAATAACCCTTCTTTCATTAGGCTAAGAAATAGTTTTTGTTGTTGCCCATAATATTCAGGCTGGCACGTCGCAAATTCACGATTCCAGTTTAATGAAAACCCAAGACGTTTTAACTCTGCCCGCATGGTAGCAATATTTTCCATAGTCCATTTAGCAGGCGACACACCACGATCTCGCGCAGCATTTTCTGCAGGCAATCCAAAAGCATCCCAACCCATGGGATGCAAAACACTGTAACCTCTAGCACGCTTGTACCGTGCAACAACGTCTCCCAAGGTATAATTTCGCACATGCCCCATGTGCAACTGTCCCGATGGATAGGGGAACATCTCTAGCACATAATATTTTGGCAAATTTGGATCTGGAACATCAGGAACATCGAATAAACGTCGTGTTTCCCATTCTTTTTGCCAAAAAGGTTCCGTTTGTTGAAAATTATACGAAGTCGGAGAAGAGTCACTCATAATCTTTAATCAATATATAAAATAGCTTAATGTTTATCTGCACGTAATTGTCGTGCGCGGACTTGAATTTTACTGGTAATATCTGATGCTGTACTAGCCGTCACAGGGGCATCAACCCACTGTCCATTTTCCTGAACTTGCCTGTGCACCACAACGGTAATAGAGTCAGAACGTAAACGACGATCCAGTACCGCACATACAATTTGAAAACGTTCAGGGTTCGAGGCAACAGGCTGATACCAATCAGTCACTAGTGTCCCCCCTACGGCATCTGCGGATAAGAATGGCATGAACGCCAACGTATCCACTGCTGCACGCCATAAATATGCATTTACGCCACCTTGTAGATTATCATCCCCCCCAGTTGCGGAACGATCAACCCCCACCAACCGCTGATTAGGCAAAGTCAATGTATCTTTCTTTTTATCACCAGAACAAGCCGTAAGACCTAAAGATACAACACTCATTACAAATAAAAGTCGGGGAAACGACGTTAAAGACAAAACGTTAATGGGCATGCAGCCTCTCCATAATTGCCAAATCATATGATCTGACCTTAAACCATCAGTACAAAAGAAACGTTACAATAATACTGAGACTGTTATACAGATTTTAAAAATATTTTTAAATCTTTATTCTATATAATCTTAATTTTTTCTTGATAAAAAAATTGTTCTAACAGTTTCCACAACCTCTGTATAAGATAAATGATGTTTTTGAGCAACCATTGCACATCTCTCATCGTCGGGAATAACTGAAATGATTTGATTGTCTAATAGTTGTCCAACCTGTACTTTGATCAAACCCCATGGGGTTAAAACATCCTCGTCGTAATGAATTAAACGTTCATACCTTTCAACCCGCCAATGAATAGAATGTAAAGATAGAATATTAAACAAGTAATGTCGTATGATCTCTGCACGTTCAGGTAGTGAAAAAATAACCAATTTTCGTGTTACTTGGGATATTACAGAACAAATAGGCACTATATATACTAACTGAGCCCCGTGCTCATATAATTTTTGTTGCACGTCTTGTAATCGTTGTGCAGAAACCTCACCTAACTCTGCTTGGGTAATAACAATTTCAGAACTTGTAGAATATTTATCCTTTCCCAAATCATTCCCAATACAAATCCTTAAAAAATTAGGAAGATTATCATATTCTATACGTCCTGCCCCATATCCGACTCTTGAAATGCACATAGGGGGACAAGGGGCAAATTTGACTTTTAATGCTTTCAATAATCCCGCACATGTAGAAGTTAATAACTCCCTTTGCGGTCCAGCAGCAAAAATTGGTGCTTTATCCCCCAATAAATACAATGTAGCAGGCGCTGGCACTGGTAACATCCCTTGGGGATATTTTAAAACACCACTACCCACATTCAAAGATGACGCATACCACTGGTCAATATTAAGCCAATCACATCCAACGCAACATAAAGTAATCCCAACAACAGTATTTAAGGCCCTGACTTTATGGAAGTAAATTTCTTCAACTGGTAATCCCCTAACCGATGCCTCAGCATGGGCAAGATGCGTAAAAGTATCCACTGCCAGATCCTTGGCGCGCTGGGAAAGCTGAGCATTATTAATCAATGCGTGAATAGTACTTAAAAGCTGAATATTATCTGGAACAACGTGAGAAGATATGAAGGTTGGTAACTCATAATAAGGTGTTTCCTCAGCCTCGTGATAGGTATCAGCATCAGCAGATAAACTGATATGGGCCTTAATTGTTGCGATATTATTACGTTTTATATGTAGTAATTCCAACCGAGCACCAATATCCAATGCACTAACTGCGTCGTGTAGTAACTGCTCTGGGACACCGGCACTTACCAATGCACCAACAAATCGGCTACTACTCATCCCCGCAAAACAATCCAGATATCCAATTCTCACAGACCTGTTCTTTCTTTACGCATTATGAAAGCTTACTTTTAAGTATACAATTATACAGAGCAATACAATTCAATACTTTTTGACATAAATATTCTATGCTTTCCCTAATAATAACTCCACTTTAATTTATATAATTTTTTTCTATTGACCTTTTAAAAAACGAAAAGAATGGCGGATATCTTGCCAAAGAAGTTTTGATTTCAGCGATGCAATCTTATCAAATTCAGGTGCTGGACAATTTTGTCCAAAATGGGTTGCAAAAGGCACCGCAGGCCCATGTCGTAAATATAAGTTATAAAGCTCTCTTGATTTTGAATAAGCAAATTTAGAATCATCGACCCAGTTTGCAGTGTCACTGTATGATGTATTTGTATTTTGAAAAGTCATTGAAGCATAATTGGAAGTTTGCTGCATCCAACCATTCGCTTGACATAACATCGCTGCATAAGCTTGTGATTGAGGTGGAACCAAGCTCGTCGCATATAAAACATGATAAATGGCAATATAACGATAATGAAAACGTCGGTTAGGGATTGGCCATGAAGCGTTTGTTCTGTTCTGTTCGTCAGGAATGCTCCATGCTTTATTATATTGTTTATTATTTGGGCCCGTTATCTGACTAATCCCATAGGCAAAAAACCCAGGGTTTTGATCTGGGTACCCTGCTGTCCCGCTCATTTCCATACCGTGATGATAAATAATATTCGCTGCATTCCAAGCAGCCTTGGCACGGTTAGTTGCCCAAAAATTATGACGCATACCATCCAATGCTTTTACATACTCATCCACCCATTTTCTGGTCTCAGCTCTGACTAAATATTTTTTTGCCTCTTCAAAACGATTAGCACGCACCAATCGTTGTCCAACCAAATCACGAAATGCCCACACCCGTCCATTCAGTGTATAATCGTCATTGTATTCTTGATCTTTGGGCGTTAATGATGTTGTTGCCGTGACAACAGCATACTGATCTGCAAACCGTTTTAACTCATCAATAGTCAAAACATTTTCAGCCAAATAAACCACATCCCCCCAATATATATCTCTTACTGGCCACAATGTAATTAACGCCTGAACGAAATTTCCCTGAGACAATGTTAAAACAGACTGTTCCCCCTGAATACGCTTACGCGCTGCATCTGGTAAACTATCATCGTTTAAATGTGTAATAGCTTGATGATAATATTCTTGAGCCTTTTCTTTATCCCCTTTGGTTAAAGCAATTTTTGCCAAAACCCAAGCATCCAGCGCTTTTTCATGTTTCTTCCAGTCATATTCTGCCAGGGTTTGGGCCTTTTCAAAATCGTTATTTTGATATGCAAGCACAGCTAGTCGACTGAAATCCCCACTAGGATCTTTTTGCGTTTCTGCTGCCTTTAAGAAGGCATGTAAAATATTTTGCATTCTTTCTTTAGAATAAGACTTATAATCTTGATCCCCCGTTAGTACATAAGCCAATAGCACTTTTCGTAACAGAGGATTAGCAACAGCTTGCTCTAATAAAGCCTTGGCATGCTCATTTTGAGGGTTAGTTAATCCATCAATAATGACAGCAATCGAATCTATACCCTGATTTTCACCGACTGAGGCTTGTTTTGCATATAGATTCACCGCTCTTTGCAGTTGCAATAAACTATCTTCTTTAAGATCGCCCACTTGCCAAGTAACAAGACCGCTCTTGGCATTGTAATCACGTATGCCTATCTGATCCAAGATTGCCCCAGCAGCTTGTCCATAAGCTGCAATTCCCAAGTGTAAGGGATCAGGTGCGCCGTGAGCCACCAAATAAGCAACCCCACTAAAGGATTGTGCAGCATCCTCATAACGATTTAACTTAAATTCAATTAAACCCAAGGTATATTTAGCACATACCTGTTGAGCGGGCGGACTGTTATATGCCAACAATGCAAAAGCGTTATAAGCCTCGTCCCATTGTTTATTATGATATAAACTAGCCGCTTGCTGATAAGCGTTGTCTGTTTGAGGACATGTTGACTTGTTCCAAGATGAATCAACATGATCTGCGGATAGCAAATTTTGCTTTTCTTTAGCATCTATTGCAACAAGATTTTTCATTCTCTTTGAAAAACTGTCAATGTCTGGCATATCTAATAATGTTTTCTTGCGGTTATCTAAAAGTTGCCAAGGAAAAACCACAGCACAAGAAATCGCAATCGTTGATGTCAACGCCATTATTCCAACAACACAAATTGAAACCTTTATAGATCGATTCATAACTCTAAACTTCAACATCAAATTTGAAATGACCTTTGATCTTATCATCAGATTTTATTTGACACGAACTAAGAATAATAAAAAATCTTGCAATAAAATCGCTTTAAAGAATCATTGGATACAATATCCAAATTCAATTATACCTTATTATAATATAAATAATGCTTCATTACCGACAATAACTTAATTATATCGCGTTATCTGCTGTCGATTAAACAACAATTCCCTACTTATAGTTTATCCTATATGAAAATCACTAATTCTGTTAAAAAATAAACCTTTTATAGCATTACTTTATAATTTTACCTTCTATCCATTCATCAGTAATTGTTACTTTTCACATTTTAATGTTTATTTTCTTCGCTATCAGATAATTTAATCTCAGATAATTTTTGTTGATTAGCAACATCCCAAATTACTATACGATCTGGAATGCCTCCACCACTTAAAGAAAATATCATTGTTTGATCAGATTGACGGACAATTTGCACAATACGAGTACCTTGGGGTTGGGATAAAACACTTACTGGGCGAGTTACAACAGTAGATTCAGCAACTTCTGATGATGCGTATGTACTTTTACCGTGCATAATACGACCTACAATAATGAAGATCAAAACTGTCGTTGCAATAATAATTAAAACCCCTAAAAAAATAACTAAAGCTAACAATCCTTTATTTTTTTGTGTTAAAGGTTCAGGTTGTTCTGGTGGCATATTCATAACCTTAAGGTACTTTCTTTATGTCTGATTCTAATAATAGCATTGATACATCTTTTGTAGCGTTGGTTTCAGAAGAACACAATAATAACCGTATTGATCGTTTTCTTGCTCAAACCAATGAACATTCTAGATCTCGTATAAAATCGCTAATAGAGCAAGGGTTATGTCAACGCAACCATCAAACCGTTACTGATCCCTCAATATCCGTTAAAACAGGGGATCGTATAGAATTAAATATACCACCAGCCAAAACGTATTATCTTCAACCACAAAGTATCGATTTAGAGATTTTATTTGAAGATAACGATCTAATTGTCATCAACAAACCGGCAGGATTAGTCGTACACCCCGCACCGGGCAACGAAGATGGTACTCTAGTCAACGCATTGCTGGCCCATTGTGGCAACACTCTTCCTGGTATCGGCGGTGAAAAAAGACCAGGAATCATCCATCGCTTAGATAAAGATACCTCTGGGGTCATGGTTGTAGCCAAAACAGAACATGCTTTGACCAAGTTATCCGCAGATTTTGCAACTCGAAATATCGATCGACTTTATCTTGCTTTGTGTTGGGGCTTACTGAATCCGAGCAATGGTAGTATAGAAGGTGCTATTGGACGCGATCCTTATGACCGTAAAAAAATGACTATCGTTAAAAAAGGAGGGAAATACGCAAAAACAAATTATAGGACATTGCAAATTATCAATCCCGCTGTCAGCCTTATTCAATGCAAGCTAGACACAGGACGTACCCATCAAATTCGTGTTCATTTATCAAAGTCTGGCCATCCTTTACTTGGTGATCCTGTTTACTTGAAACGCATACCTAGTATCAGTAAACAATTATCAACAGTTCAAAAGAACGAAGCTTTGGACTTTCCACGTCAGGCATTACATGCGGCTAGTTTAGGATTTACCCACCCCACAACAGGTCAATACTTGAAGTTCGAAACTGAACTACCAAAAGATATGCAACAATTAATTAAATCGATAAACACAAGCATACAGGGAACTATTTGAAATTTTCAAAAAGTCAAAAAATTTATGTTTGATTTAAAATAAAAGACGATTCTGTCCTCTTCGAATCGAAAGAATTTAAAAATGTATAAAAAAAACATGTAAAAAGGTAAAATTTATTTATTAAATTAATATTAACAAACCATTTATTTCATGTAATAAACATGTTCGGAAATAAAAGGATAACACTGGAAAAATATTAACCATCTATTTTATTACACTATATAATCGAATAAATCGATTAAAATGAACGAAATATCGTGCGGTTTTTTTTGACAGGACTATTTTAGTCTGATATAAAAATATTCATCGGTTACAAAGAATTAACCGAAAAAAAACGGCAAAATAAGCCGTTCATAATAACTACGAAAGATCAAAACACGTTTTGTATTCTTATAAAACGGAATATCATAAAGGAGCATATATTATGGTTTCTTCAATGCTAAGGATTACCCCAGATACCAATCTCACCCAATATATACAGCATATTCGTAAATTTCCAATTCTAACCGCAGAAGAAGAAGTTACATATGCGAAACAGTGGAAAGAAAAAGGAGATATAGAAGCAGCCCATCGTCTGGTTTCAGCACACTTAAGACTAGTCGTTAAAATTGCATCAGGTTACAAAGGATACGGCCTGCCTTTAAATGAGTTAATTAGCGAAGGTAATATCGGAATGTTACAAGCAATCCAACGTTTTGATCCTGACAAAGGTTTTCGCTTTACAACTTATGCCATCTGGTGGATCAAGGCTGCTATTCAAGAATATATTTTGCATAGCTGGTCTTTGGTTAAGATTGGTACGACCGCAACACAGAAAAAGCTTTTCTTCAATCTACGCAGGGTTAAAAGTCAGATCAAAGCCTTCAATGATACGGATCTGAGCCCTGAGGAATTGGAAACTATTTCTAAAACTTTGGGAGCATCAAAAGATGAGATACAAAGTATGAACCAGCGCCTGAGTGCACAAGATCATAGCTTAAATACGCCAATTGGCAACGACAACGATTACAATGAATGGCAAAATATGTTGGTTGATGATACCATAAACCAAGAGGAACGTTATGCAGAATTAGAAGAACTGACTTCGCGTCAAAATATGTTACAACAAGCGATGAAATCTTTGAAACCTAGAGAACGTGAAATCTTAGTTGAAAGAAGACTGAAAGAAAAACCAGCTACTTTAGAAGAGCTGTCACAAGCCTATAAGATTTCGAGAGAGCGTATTCGTCAGATTGAGGTTCGTGCTTTTGAGAAGCTGCAACAAATTATGCAACAAACATCTTCATCTGGAAGAGGTGACCATGATGCCACCTTTCGCCAACACGCCATGGCTTAGGAAGTAATAATTCACAAGGCTCCGAAAGGAGCCTTTTTATTTAGTATGTAATATATTAGATGATATGCCGTAATACACCCGCACTGACGACACCAACTATCAAAGTTGTTAAAAAAGAACAACGCATCGCCGTAATAATTATCAATAACAATGAGATCGTATCGAACCAACGCCCCGTTACAAACGCTGGTGAAATCAATGATATCATCACACACCCTGGCAGTATTTCTAAAATTCTAGTTAAGCGAGGATAATTTTTATTTCTTAATAACAGATACCCACCGATACGAGTTAGATAAGTCACCACCCCCATACCCATAATTGTTAAAAAAGCATGTTGATTGATCATATCATCAAGCATGATATGGTCCTTCAAAGAAATTCTCAGGTAATAATAAAACGATAATCAATCCAGCCCCCGCACCAGCAATAACATACCAAGCCCCAGGAACTGTTAGATGCACGATGCATGCAACAATTAAACTAACGGCCCATGGAATACCTTTACGCCATCCTTGCCACATTCCACGCAACAATACGATGAATACTGCGGGAAATGCCATATCAAACCCATATTGCGTTAAATCACCCAATAATGGTCCAACTAAAACCCCCAAAAGTGCCGAAAACAACCATATGAAATAAAAACATAAAGCCACTGTAATATAAAATGGATAGCTAAATGCGCGACGATACCCTTCTTTCATACGACGATAGCTATCTTGTAATGATAATGCCCAGGCTTCATCACACAGGAAAAAAAACGAAAATAATATTTTACTCAGAGGTTCCTTACGACATAGAGGGATCATCGTTACACCCATTAAAACATGTCGACAATTAACTAATAACGTCATGCTAACAATCAATAATAATGGTGGGGCATGTTGCCAAAGACCGACAGCGACAAATTCCGATCCACCTGCGAAATTGATACCACACATTAATAAAATCTCTAGCAAGCTCATGCCGTGCATTTTGGCTTGTGTTCCAAGTAACATCCCAAACGGCAGAAAACTAATCATTAGTGGAAGCGCTGCTTTAAATCCCCTAATACATTCTTTATACACATAACGTTGTATGTGTGCTTGTGCGACTGACATTTTCCTTTTCCTGCCTTTAAAGATGAACGGAAATCTTAGTCAGCAAACATAACAATGTAAACAAATTTCATAGAGTTCTTCCTTGATTGTTTATCATCGTTTCTAATTAAATCAAAAATCACTTTTTCTTGCATAAACTCACAATTTTTTATTCACTATGACATAAAATGGATAGGTATTTGCATAAACAAAAATACTTACCTACAATAGTCAAATCCTAAGCGTACTTTAATTTTAAACAATATATTATCATTACACACATCTTATCTGCTCTATCACGTGATTTCGCCTTTAAATCTACCAATTCTTCACAAAACAAGTATCAGACGATTAATAAATGCTTTTATTTAAATACATGTTAGAATTGAGGATATTTTTGAAAGAGGTTGATCATGTCATCATCTACGTTTCGTACAGAAAAAGACCTATTGGGATCATTGGACGTTCCAAGTGAAGCTTATTATGGTATTCAAACCTTACGAGCCATGCATAACTTTCAACTAAGTGGTATCCCACTATTCCACTTTCCCCACCTGGTAAGCGCATTAGCAATGGTAAAATGGGCGGCAGCGAAGGCCAACCATCACCTAGGTTATCTATCGGATGAAAAGCATTCTGCAATTATTAAAGCCTGTAAACGCATCACACAAGGCGAGTTCCATGACCAGTTTTTAGTAGATATGATTCAAGGAGGAGCAGGTACTTCCACCAATATGAATGCCAATGAAGTCATTGCCAACATCGCACTTGAAGAATTAGGATATGCAAAAGGGGATTATCACCATTTGCATCCTAACAACGACGTTAATATGGCCCAATCTACGAACGATGCTTACCCAACAGCAATAC
Source organism: Commensalibacter oyaizuii (assembly GCF_029953265.1). Taxonomy (NCBI): domain Bacteria; kingdom Pseudomonadati; phylum Pseudomonadota; class Alphaproteobacteria; order Acetobacterales; family Acetobacteraceae; genus Commensalibacter; species Commensalibacter oyaizuii. The sequence goes on along the minus strand of NZ_JASBAO010000001.1, from coordinate 2,032,122 downwards.
GTGTTGGATTATTATTGGGATATGACCATCTACTTGCTTCATTAACCAAACTATGTGAATCTTTTGCCAAAAAAGGTAAAGAATTCGCCCATGTTTTAAAAATGGGGCGTACGCAGCTACAAGACGCGGTACCAATGACATTGGGCCAAGAATTTCATGCTTTTTCTACAACTTTAACCGAAGATGTCAATCGCATACGCTTGCTTATTCCTGACTTGCTTTGTGAAGTTAATTTAGGCGGTACAGCAATCGGGACTGGCATTAATGCTGATCCACAATATCCAGCCTTAGCCGTAAAATATTTAGCTGAAATTAGTGGTCATCCTTTATTACCGGCCAGAGATTTGATTGAGGCAACTTCTGATATGGGGGCATTTGTATTATTATCAGGTATGCTGAAACGCACAGCTGTCAAACTCTCTAAAATTTGCAATGATTTACGATTACTTTCCAGCGGTCCAAGAACAGGAATTAACGAAATTAATCTCCCCCCAAGACAACCAGGGAGCTCAATTATGCCTGGCAAAGTCAATCCCGTTATCCCAGAGGCTGTCAACCAAGTTGTATTCACCATTATCGGTAACGATTTAGCCGTGACCTTGGCTGCTGAGGGTGGACAGTTACAATTAAACGTTATGGAACCGTTAATTGCTTATAAAACCTTTGGATCCATTACCTTGTTAATCAGAGCCATGGATATGTTACGTGAATTATGTATTGATGGTATCACTGCAAATGCAGAACACTGCAGAGACTTGGTTGAACACTCTATTGGTCTAATCACCGCCTTAAACCCTTATATTGGGTATGAAAATGCAACACGCATCGCACGCAAAGCGTTAGAAACCGGCAAGGGCGTATTAGAACTAGTTCGTGAGGAAAAATTACTGAGTGAAAAAGATTTAGAGGAAATCTTAAAGCCCGAAAATATGATTGGCCCTCATCAAATCCTAAGGAATTTGATAAATCATTAAAATTGATAACTCTTACTTTGTAAACCAATAGAATGTTTATACATTAATATTCTATTGGTCTAACATAGTATTAATTTGATTTACTACCTGATGTCCCAAAAGCTTTAGCTGGAGATACTACTGGAAATATGTAGTCATAAATGATGTTAAAGAAGAATGCGTAAACCAAATAAAAAATAACAATAGCCACATCCATAATAAAAGCATCCAACACAGAAATACCTAAATACCATGCAATCGCAGGCAAAGTAACAATCATTAACCCGACCTCGAAAAGCACTGTATGATACAAACGTATAATCATACTCTTTTGAACATCTCCACGGAAATGTAATAGAACTTTGTCAAAGCATATATTATAAATAAAATTCCAAATTGTTGCTGCAAAAGAGGAAAAAATACCTATTACTCCCATATGTTCAACAGACTGATTAAACATCAATACCGCACTCGGAGTAAATATTAACAATCCTATAATTTCGAACAAAATTGCGTGTCTTACTCTATCCTTATACGTACGCATTCAAATACGCTTCCATCTCATCATCATTATATCGATTTAACTTTCACCTTATTTGTAATATGTGTTTTAATATTTAATGTAAACACAAGTAAATACGGGGTGGTGCTTCATTTATGAAACATATCAATTGGGAAAACTTGAAATTTTTAGTTATTATTGCACGTTCTAAAACATTAAGACGTGCAGCAAAAAAAACAGGTGTAAGCACAGCCACCCTCGCCCGACGCATGGACGAATTAGAATATGAACTTGGTATAAAACTTTTAGAGCGAGTTCAGTCTGGGTGCATGCCAACAGCTGCTGGTATGCAAATTATTGCATGGGCTGAACAAATGGAAGAAATCTCCTTTGAAATTGAACGCACTCGTGATCAACAAACATTACATGCAGCCAAAGGTATTGTTAAAATTAATACTGACGAATTAATCTCTTATTTTCTTACTTCTAGATTTTCAGAATTTCATGCATTATACCCCCACGTTGAAATTGAAATTATTACTTCGCACCGCCCTTATAGTCTTACTCGCAGGGAGGCAGACATCGCCATCCGCAATTTTCGCCCTGAACAGGCTGATTTAATCATTCAAAAAATAGGAACCCTTTCATACGGTCTATATTGCAGTCAGAAATACTATAAATGTCACCAAACAGATATTGATCGGCAAGCATGGGATAAACTGGACTTTGTAGGGTTCGATGAACATAGGCATCATTTTCACACCGAACGATGGTTAAGATCATTACCAAACGCACCATTACCATGGATGCGATGCAGTTATGCATTAGGGATCTTTGATGGTATTACTCATGATAATGGTTTAGGGTTACTGGATAATTTTATCGCCGCAGAAACCTCTCATCTTCTATATTCCGTCATAAAGCATATCCCAGAGTTAGATCAAGAAATCTGGTTATCAACACACAGCGGATTACGCTCTAGTGCCAGAATAAATGTTGTAAAAGCCTATATTCGTAATTTGTTTACGCAAAAATAGAATGTTTTTGACTATATTAAAGACGCTAAATCCCTCATATTTTCTGTAATATTATGACGTAATTGAGTGTAATAAAGCTGTTTACGATTTGAAATAGCTGCAAGCTAAAGTCAGTGTGCAGCAGTTACCAATTATTTTACCAAATATTAGTTAAAATTAGCGATTTGTTATAAAATTTAATTAATATTTATAATCTTACTCTCTAACCAAAAGAAAAATTGAATCAAAAGTAATTTTCAGAGAATCCATACCTTATCTTTTTACTTAAGGAAACAACACGCACTTTGAACTTGCTACATCAGCAAAAGATAATTTCTAGTATAATTATATACTTAAGGAATCTACTATAGATCATTATAAATGAAAACAAAATATAAAATTACTTAAATTGCAAAATCATGATAGAATAAACCAATTTCAAAAAAATTATTTTTTAAACATTACTCATGATGATTAGCTCATATGCACAATATCTCTATTTATGTTTCTTATCACGATAAATGTGATTTAATTAAAACAAGCTATTTCAAACCTATACAAGTTGGAACAGCATTAAATGAGCCTTATTATGAGAATGAGCTAAATGATGCAATTGCAAATAATATTTCAGCCAAGAATCAAAGTTTTTGTGAATTAACCGCACAATATTGGGCTTGGAAAAATGATCAAGACAGCGATTATATCGGTTTTTACCATTACAGACGTCACTTTATTTTAAATATAAATAATCATCAAGAAAGTGATGAGTATGGTGTTGTTAACTACCCTCATATAAACGAAACCTACTGCGATGATATCGGATATTCTGACTTGGCTTTAGCCCGATTTCTAAAAAATATTGATGTTGTTGTTCCGGAAAAATGGGATGTAAGAAATGTAAATGCTAAGAATAATTTAGACCAATATGAACAAGGTAAAAATCTGAATATCAGCGATTATCACGCTTGTTTATCCATTCTAAATCAAAAATACCCTGAATATATGGACGCAGCTGAACGATATAATCAATCACATTATGGCTATTACACAAATATGTTCATTATGAAACGCCATATATTTTTGCAATATTGTCAGTGGTTATTTGACATTCTATTTACACTAGAAAAGCAAATAGATCTTAGTGAACGTAATGTACAAGAATACCGTGTCTTTGGTTATCTTGCTGAGTGGTTATTAGGAATATACATAACCAAATTACAAGAAAATAAAAACTTAAACATCGTTCCCTGTCGACGAACCTTTATTCATAGCACTAATACAGGTAGATACTCTTTGTCATCATCACAGAATTTCGCCCCTACTCAAACAAATCAGAAATTAATACAAGAATTAGAAAAACAGTATCAACAAATTGTACCTATTGTTACGGCATTTAATGAAAATTACGCCATTTCTGGTGCTGCACTTCTACAATCAATTATCGAAAACAGTCGTCGTAATTACTTTTACGATCTTTATATTATTGAAGGCGCATTATCAGATATAACGAAGTTTAATTTCAAGCTTCTGTTGAAAAAGCATAGCAATTTTAGACTAACATTTATTAATGGCGATCGCTTTTTTGAAAATAAGTCCTTAGAGCTTCACGATCATTTTACAAAAGAAACCTATTATAGGGTTTTAATACCAAAACTATTACCATTTTATAATAAAGTTATTTACCTTGATGCTGATTTAATCGTGAATAATGATATTCAACAATTATTTGCCATTGATATCGGTGACCACTATATTGGCGCGGTCAAAGATTATGTCATGAGAGGTTTTATTAAAAATGAAATTATTTGTCGTGCAGAAGGTGATTATTACACAGCAAAAGATTATTTAACCCAGTACCTGCAACTAAAATATCCGTACGACTATGTGCAAGCTGGGGTTCTGATTTTAAATACGCAACAAATTCGGAAATTTAATATAGATGATTTTATCATGCAGGATATATCAAAACGATATTACTGGTTTTTAGATCAGGATCTGTTAAATAAACATTGCGAAGGACATATTTACTTCATCGATATGAAATGGAATGTTTTGCACGGGAATGGAAATGTCGACAGTTTTTTCAAAAAACTCCCCTTACCAATCATGCAAGAGTATTTCACAGCCCGCCAGGATCCGTGGATTATTCATTTTGCTGGTGACAAAAAACCGTGGACTCATCCCGATATTGATTTTGCACAAGTCTTTTTCTTCTATTTACGCAACACACCTTGGATCAATTTTTCCCTTAAATATCAAAAAAATTTTACATCACCGTTTAAATCTATACGTAATTTTGATGTACGTTCTTTACTAAGACCAGTAATAAATAAAATATTACCATTAGGTACTAATAGAAGAAAACGAGCATACAAATTTTATATAAAAATAAAAAAATACTTATAAAAATTTATCCGAAATTTAACACATACTGATCATAATATTGAATTGGTTTAAAGAGCATGAAATCTGTTGCACTAATTGTAACCTATAACAGAATCGAAAAATTACGATTATGTTTACAGGCTACATGCGTCTTACCTTTCGACTGTATCGTTGTTGTCAATAATGCATCATCGGATGGCACACAACAATGGCTGTCAACACTTACGGACCCGCGTTTGAATGTCATTCATCTGAATGAAAATATAGGGGGAGCTGGTGGCTTTAAATATGGTGCTCAATATATATCCAACACCATAAAAACAGACTGGATATTTTTCTTCGATGATGACGCATACCCCTCTTCTAACCTCTTAGAAAATTTTATAAATCTTGAGAAAGAGAATTATCAATTATTTTGTAGCAAGGTTGTAACCCCTCAACGACAATTATGTTCTATGAATGTGCCCTATAAAAAAATTCCACATACAATGTGGGATACCATTCATTATGCCCTCTTTCCTGACACTTTTTTACCTAGTATCAACAAAAGCTGCGACGTACAAACTTTCTCTTTCGTAGGTGTTGTGATCCATCACAAAATTTTAAAACTTTATAGTCAACATATACACGAAGAATTATTTATTTATTTTGATGATCTTTATTTTTCATATTTTTTATCACAATTGGGATATAAAATCCGCTATTCACCAGAACTAATATTTACCCACGATGTCACATTGAATTCTACGATTTATAATAGTAAAAAACTATATTACTCTGTCAGAAATCTATTAATCTCTCAGAAAATTTTTAATATCTTTCCTCCTTTTACCAAAGGTACAATTTTTCTGAGGTTACTAAAAATGTTTTTCCTGACTAGCTTAAAAGGTGAAGGAAAACAGAGTTTTAAACACTTCTTTAGGGGTCTAAAAGACGGCTTTTCCTACAAATCTAACAAAAGATATAAATAAATATAATTAACTTTATTCATTAATTTTATTTTCATTTTGAAAAATACATATTTAATCTGTAAAATTAATTTTCTATTATTAAAACTGTTATAATAATTATACAAATTAAAATTAAAATCCCCAATTTTAAAGTAATAAAAAATTAATAAAAAATAAACATGGAAAATTTATGTAGAAAATTATAAAAAAAAACCTATATACTTTTAAAGTCTTATAATTTTTATTTGAGATATTTAGCGTGTTTTCGTATGAATAAAAGAAATATTATTTTAAAAGATCACCTACAACTTAAAAACCTAGCAAAAATATCTCAAAAATGGTTAATTTTATCTGTAATATTGGGATCTGTTGCTGCTGTTTGTTTGGTGGGCCAATTCGTAATATTGGGCCATATTGTAGATAATATTATTTTCCATAGCCGAACTATCTACACGCAATACACACTTATCTTTACCCTTTTACTTTTTCTTTTAGGCAATGTTTTTTTTAAGTTTGCAGCTGACTTGTCGAGTACACACGCAGGGTTAAAATTAACACAATATATTCAAAATGATTTACAAAATTATCTTCTAAACACTGGCCCTATTGCCTATAAAAATTTAAAAATTGGTGAAATGGTCACTACTTTGACCGAAGGTATCGATGCATTACTACCCTATTTTGCGCGATATATTCCAAATGCTGCCATGATGGTCGTCGTTCCCATTATTATTTTAATCGTTGTTGCAAGTATAAATACATGGAGTTTTATCGCTCTTGCTATAACGGGGCCATTAATTCCTATTTTTATGGTGTTAGTTGGATATAGTGCCCAACGCATTATGAACCGCCAATGGGCAGAATTATCCCTATTGAGTGGTCATTTTCTAGATATGTTGAAAGGCCTTAAAACATTACGCCTATTCGGCCGCACCCAAGAAAGCCTTATTCACATAGAAAAATTGGCCAATAAACATCGTACAACAACCTTGTCGGTTATGAAGGTCGCTTTTTTAAGTTCTGCAGTCTTGGAATTCTTTTCCAGTCTTTCTATCGCAGTCATAGCAGTAATCTTTGGAACACAATTATTGGAAGGGACAGTTAATTTCCGTTCGGCATTTTTAGTTTTATTATTAGCTCCTGAATTTTTTATGCCTTTACGAAATTTTTCAGCCAGCTACCATGCAAGACAAAATGCCAACGCTGCCGTAGAACAATTACAGAAAATATATGAACTACCTGCATTCGTCACCCGTTATCAAAAACCAGCCGCAACAAATACACCCCTACACTCCATCCATTGCAAACAATTAACTGTTAAAACGTTTGATGGACAACCCTTGTTACAAAATATTTCCTGTCAATTTTTATCCAATCATCTAAATGTTTTAACTGGGAAAAGCGGCGCTGGAAAAACCAGTTTATTAAATACAATATTGGGATTTATACCGATTAGTTCAGGCAACATGACAGTGCTAAATACGCAAGGTGAACAAATCGGTTTTGAAGATATTCACGTTGCATGGGTTCCACAACAACCTTATTTAATGTTCGGAACCATTCAGGAAAATCTTACCTTAGGCTGCTCTTCCTTTGATTTGCAACACTTAAGAGATGCTGCTGAACAAGCAAATATTTTGTCTTTTATTGATAGTTTGCCAGCAGGATTTGATACCCATGTCGGTGAGCGCGGTGGTATTTTTTCTGCAGGCCAGTTACGCCGTCTTGTTTTAGCACGAGCCTTATACCGCAACCCTGATTTGTTAATTTTAGATGAACCAACAGCTGGTCTGGATCCTACGACTTCAGAGCAAATTATCAATACTATCAGGGCCTGTACTAAAGACAGAGTTGTTATTGTTTCTACACATAATCTTCAATTAGCTGCCAAAAGTGATGCTTTGTTTCGAATTGATCAAGGCTCTTTAGTCTCCCTATCAACCAATGAGGGGACAAAATAATGATCAGCAAAGATAAAAAGCCTATATTATTCAGAAATTATTTCTCTTTCGCAGCATTAGCCAGTCCAATTAAATGGCATTTAATTTTAGGAGTCATTTTGGCTTGTATTGCAGCAATAGGTAATTTTGGATTATTATTTCTTTCTGGTTGGTTATTAGCCAGCGCTGCAGTCGCAGGATTAGGTGGAACAGCCATTGCAAAAGCCTTTAACATTATTCTCCCCGCGGCTGGTGTGCGTTTCTTTGCTATGCTTAGAATTGTTGCTCGCTACTTGGAACGCGTTATTACCCATGACGGTGCACTACGATTAACAAGCTTATTAAGAGTAAACATATTTAAACATCTTATACCTCTGGCACCTGCTGGCCTCATCAATCAAAGAGGGGGCGATATATTAGGGCGTTTTATAACTGACACTGACCTTGTATCTGCTTATTATACAGATGTGATTATTCCTTTTGCGCGTGCATTTATCTGTACGATTATCTTTGTGTTTACTTTTATATGGTTTTCATCTTTTTCAGCATTAGCACTGACTGTTGGATTATTCATAAGCTGCTGCGTTATTCCCGTTTGTGTTTACTATCTTTCTTACCACCACATTCAAAAAACGATTAATTACAAAAATACTTTACAAACAAACTTTACTGAAATTTTACAAAATCTCGGTGAAATGTTGGTCTTAGGGATAGCACCAGCAAGAATGTCTGATATACAGCAAACTCAATATATTTCTGATCGAAATAAATGGATACTGGATGCCATAGAAAGTGCTGGACGTGGGATAAATACCATTATTATGATGTTGTGTATTCTGATCACTTTAATACAAAACGTCCATGAATATCATCAAGGTATTTTAACGGGCCCAGAAATTCCAATGTTAATATTAGGAACGCTTGCAGCTTTTGACGTCACATTTTCATTACCTTTGGCAAGCCAAGCAGCAGCAAAAGCATACTTGTCTGAACAACGTTTAGATGATGCGTGTAAACCGACCGATTTTGTTTCTAATACCTCCTCTCTTAGTTGTTCACAACCTTACGATCTATATCTTGATAATGTCAGCTTTCATTATCCTAATAACCCGATGAAAGTATTTAACCAAGCTTCTTTGACCATTAAACAAGGTGAGCATATCGCATTAGTGGGCCCATCAGGAATTGGTAAAAGTAGTCTGATCAACCTTCTGTTCTCTTTTTATCCTTTATCAGAAGGGAAAATTACTTTTGGAGGAGTGGATACTCGAAAAATATCAACTCAAGACTTATCTTCCATTATTAGTGTGGTCACACAGGACTTTCACTTATTTTCTGGAACAATTAAAGAAAACTTATTACTTGCTAATCCGCAAAGCACACCAACAGAAATAGAAGAAGCATTACGCATTTCACAACTTTACGATTTTGTTTCTGGATTAGCAGAAGGTCTAAATACACGCATTGGCAATGAAGGGATACGCCTTTCTGGAGGACAAGCAAAACGTCTATCAATCGCCCAAGGATTAATACGCAAAACCCCTTGGCTAATCTTAGATGAGCCTACCGAAGGACTGGACCCTCAAACAGAATATGCCCTGATGACGGCTTTGCTTAAAGCACGTCCTGAGACAACTATTATTGTTATCACTCATCGTGATGCAATATTACCACTCATGAGTAGAATCATAACTATGGAAAATGGAGATTTTCTTTAAAAGCATATGCTTACTACCTATCTTAATATTTGATGAATGAAATATCGTTTCTTCTAAAAGAAAGTCTGAGAAATGGATTTAATACACCCTTGGGTCGTTGACCTGTCTCGTTTTCAATTTGCATTAACTGCCTTATATCACTTCATGTTTGTCCCTTTAACGTTGGGACTAACCTTTATTCTTGCTGCTATGGAAACCGTTTATGTTGTTACAGGCAAGCAACTTTATAAAGACATGACCCAATTTTGGGGCAAATTATTTGGTATCAATTTTGCCTTAGGGGTTGCCACAGGATTAACTATGGAATTTGAATTTGGGACTAATTGGTCCATGTATTCAAGATTCTTTGGCGATATTTTTGGTACCCCCCTTGCAATTGAAGGGTTGATGGCTTTTTTTATGGAATCAACCTTTGTTGGATTAATGTTTTTTGGATGGGATAGATTAAGCCGTCCTGCACACTTGGCTGTCACTTACTTAGTCGCCTTGGGATCCAATCTGTCTGCATTATGGATCTTAGTTGCTAATGCCAGCATGAATATGCCCATGGGAACTACTTTTGATCCAGAAACAATGCGCATGACGTTTGATAGTTTTGTCAAGGTTGTATTCAATCCCGATGCACAGGCTAAGTTTGTTCATACATCTTTGGCAGGCTATGTCACTGCCTCTATGTTTGTTATGGGAATTAGTGCTTTTTACTTGCTGCGTCGTAAACATCGTATGTTTGCCGCACATTCTTTTAGAATAGCTGCTTTATTTGGTATCTTATCTACAATTGCTGTTATTACCTTAGGTGACGTATTAGGTAGATTAGACTATGAACACCAACCTACTAAAGTTGCTGCAATGGAAGGACTTTGGCATACAAGTAAACCGCCAGCTGAACCGTGGATTTTATTTGCTATTCCTGACGACAAAAATCAAAAAAACTATTTCGAAATTGGGGTACCGTATGTATTAACCCCTCTGCTAACACACACGTTTGATACACCAATCAAAGGACTATATGAAATTCAAGATTCTGCAGGTCCTCGCATTGAATCTGGTTTAAAGGCTGTTGCAGCACTAAAACGATATAGTGAACAACGTCAAATGGAAGATTTGGCAGTGTTTAAACAACATGAAAAAGATCTTGGATATGGATTTTTAGCCAGTCGTTATGCACCAGAGCAAAATGTTGATAAAATCACCTCTGACCATATGCCTCAAATCATAGAAAAAACAAAATTAGATCTATTTCCAAATGTGTTTGTTACCTTCTGGTCCTTTAGATTTATGGTTTTCTTAGGGGTTTATTTCTTTGTTATATTTGCAATGGCCTCTTATCTAAGCTTAAGAAATCAATTGGAACATTATCCTTGGTTTTTAAAAGCATGTACTTGGTCTATTCCTTTACCTTTTGTTGCAGCTGAATTTGGATGGATCACTGCAGAAATAGGACGCCAACCTTGGACTGTCTTTGATATTTTACCAACATTTATGTCAGCCTCTTCGCATACAGCATCCTATATGGTGTTCTCTTTAATCGGATTTGTAACATTATACAGTATCTTTATTATTGCAGAACTTTATTTAATGTTCAAATATGCGCGGTTAGGTCCACAACCCCACCATCCATCTGATGATAACAAGATAGAAAATATCTCCATTATTTCTTCTAAGAATAATTAAGGAAACACAAACATGGAATATTATATTGTTTTAAAACTCATTTGGGCTGGCCTGTTATGTATATTATTAATTGCACTGGGTCTGATGGTTGGTATGGATATGGGGGTTGGCACATTACTGCGTTTTGTTGGTAAAACGGATGCAGAACGAAGAACTGCCTTAAATATTATTGGGCCCCACTGGGATGGAAACCAAGTATGGTTTATTTTGGGGGGTGGCGCAATTTTTGCAGCTTTTCCAACATTATATGCCACTTCTTTCTCAACGTTTTATGTTGTTATGATTTTACTGTTATTCAGTATGATCTTACGACCTGTTGCCTTTGAGTATCGTTCCAAAACAGAAGCACACTTATGGAGAGCTGGGTGGGATTGGGCTTTTCTAATTTCAGGGTTTGTGCCTATGTTTATATACGGTGCTGCATTTGGAAATATTTTACAAGGCGTTGGCTATCATTTCTTATGGAATGGACAATATATTCAAGATAGCTCTTTTTGGAGTTATTTGATTAATCCATTTGCAATTTTATGTGGATTAATGTCTGTGTCGCTAAGTATCTATCAAGGCGGTGTCATGTTAATGATGCGCTCTGAAAATCCAATTTACGATCGGGCAAGACGTTTTGCCATGATCGGAGGGATTGCTGCTGCTGTTTTATTTATCATTGGTGGATTTTGGATATTTCAAATTAAAGGGTTTGTATTAACCGAAGGAGATCCTGCCATGCCTGCCAATCCAATGCACGGACAACATGTAGATACATATGTAGGTGCATGGTTACATAACTATACCAATCATCCTATATTATGGTTCTTCCCCATGCTTGGAACGGTTTGTATGTTATTGGGAGCCTTGATTGTCAAAGGGAACAAGCCCCATTTGGCATGGTGGATTGGTCTTGGCTCTTGGGTTGGGACAATTTGTACTGTTGCCGCAGCAATGTTTCCTTTCTTTATGCCTTCAACGACAACACCCAATCACAGTTTAACCATCTGGAACTGTTCTAGCTCTGCTTATGGTTTGGCTTGTATGCTCGCTGTAGCGGCAATTTTCGTCCCTCTTATTATTTCTTACACCTCTTGGTGTTACTATGTGATGAGAGGAAAAGTTAAAACCTCTAAAGTAGTCAACGATACCCACAGCTATTAAATGAAAGTTAAATAAAATGATTATCACTTTACTCCGTTTTGCAGGATTGGGTCTGGTTCTTTTTGTTGCTTTGCTTGTAGCAGTTTTTGTAGGGGATCAAGGACCTTGGTATTTCGCATGGATTATAGGTACAGTTATGATTACTTTGATTTCTGCAGCGGGAGCAATTTTATTTGATACACAAGTTGCAGACAATAATACAAAAGGAGAAGTATAATGCCTAATGTCGTAGAGCACGTTATTTTTCTCGTCCCCTTTGTTTATTTATCAATCTTTGTAATTGCCTATCTAATTACAAGAAAATTATTTCCATAATAAGCTATTGCCATAAAATTTATCCAATAATACATCATATTTCATTAATAGGTGTATTATTGGCATTCAAATCTTTAATCAATTTTTACTCTAGACTATTTTTCAACCCGATTAATCATTTCATCCAACATATTTATGTCAATCTTCATTTGTTTAAATTGATCTTTTTTTGGATTAGTAATCTCTAACGTAGGTTTTTCCTCAAAACTTAGCTGTGCTTGTTCTACATCAAACTCTAAAACATGCCCACTTTTACGTTTGCTCTCATCTAAAAAATGAAAATGAAATCTAGGAACAGAGATACGTCCAAATAATTCAGGTGTCCAAAATCCTATTAATGTTCCTTTTACTTGGCAATAGGTATCAACCTGTTGAGAAGCCGCTATCTTACTGACATCCCTATCTTCCCCTGTGTATGAAGAATGTGGTCTTCTAACAATCACTTTACGAAACGTTCCCTGCACAGAAACAGCCAACAGAATATTATCAAATTGAATAAAGCGTTTCATTGAATTATAAATTGTTGTGTGATCAACATCCTTAATAATATGGCTTTGTTCTGGCTGGAAATTTGTTATTTGGATAAATGGTACTTTAGATTCGAAATCCAATGTTTGTAAAGCATGGCCAGCCGTTGCCTCATAAGCCGTGCCATCGTAAATAGTCAATTCCCCATCAAGATTGGCTGAACAGCCAAGACCAAAGTTACATCCGCAACATACCTGAGAAAATAGTCTATCGCCTTGTAAATATCCAGCCATCAAGGCACCAATTGTTGAAAACTGAATAATTTTGCTCATGCTTTTTTCCTATCAAAAAATATAGTACTATTTCAACATAATAAGAAGATCTTGCGTAACTTTTTTTGCTTGTTGTTTTAAAAATTTAACATCATGTTTATCATTAACGTGGTGCATTTTCCTATGACAATTGGGACATAAAGCTATCATATTATTTAAGCTGTCTGCACCTCCTTTTGACAACCATTGAATGTGATGGATTTCTAAAAAAGGCTCTCCGTTAGCACTTTTAAACGGAGCGTCTTGTAAACAAAATTGACAAATTCCCTTGGCCTTTCGTTTGACCCAAGAAGACAGATAAATATTACGACCATAATTTGTAGTAACACATAAACGCTGTGATCTTACAGATGTCATTTGACTTACTTTTTGTGCCAATTGCTTGTCAGATAATTGCTGGATACGTGTTCGAGCGTTTTTTTCAATAAGCTCAATGTTTTCTTTTTTTATATAGTAAAAATCTGAAATACTCTTTAAAGGAAAGATATAAACTTTCCGGATATTCCCTTTTTCATCTAATTGGTCTTCTTTAAAAGGTAAATCAGCCAGAACCATTTGTCCAACATAAGTATATTCGCCTTTCACATAACATTCAAATAGGTGAATACCAAAACCATTTTCTTTTGATTCAGCCAAAGTCTTATTTTGGGAATATGTTAGGTATTGATCACCAACGCTTCCCATCCCTGTGTAATAAAATACGTCCTTATCCCAGCGATTATAAAAGAGTGATTTTGTATAATTGGAAACCAAAATCAATGTTTGTGTTCGATTAGACTTTCTCATTCCACCTTGTTTACTACAACCAAAAATGTCATGGATTTGATCGTTACTTAGCACATATCCAGGCCTTAAATCAGAAATCTGCATATCACAAACACCTTATGAAAAAAGCAACCTTAAGGTTGCTTTTTGCTTGTTTTTTACAGTGAACTAAACCAAAAGATCACCAGACATAATGGTGTCTTCACGTTCTGGGCTGGTCGAAATAATACTGACTTTTGCTCCAGTTAGCTCTTCGATACGGGTAATATATTTATTCGCCGCATCAGGTAACTCACTACGATCCCTAATGCCATATGTACTTTGATCCCAACCAGGCATTGTTTCGTAAATAGGCTTTAGGCGTTTTTGAGCTTCCAAAGTGTAAGGAAAGCGATTAATCTGCTGACCGTTTAATTCATATCCTATACAGATTTTAACTTCTTTTAATCCATCTAAGACATCTAGTTTCATGATGGCTAACCCATCCAAACCACCAACCTGTACTGCACGTTTCACCAGTACAGCATCGAACCACCCACAACGACGGGCACGCCCTGTTATTGTGCCAAATTCGTGTCCTTTTTCGCCAAGATATTTACCGACATCATCAAACAATTCCGTAGGAAAAGGCCCCTCCCCCACACGGGTTGTATAAGCCTTGGCAATCCCAAGAATATATCCCCCAGCACGAGGCCCTGTGCCACTACCAACACCTGTCTGAGAAGGAACCGTATTAGAACTGGTAACGAAAGGATAAGTACCATGATCGACGTCCAGCATAATGGCCTGCGCACCCTCGAACAATATAAATTTATCTTGTGCCTGATATTCAGCCATCAGCTCCGGAACATGTGCCATAAATGGCAGTACCTTCGGCCCAATATCAGCCAAATATGCCACCACTTCTGCCTTGGTAAACGTTTTTTCACCCATAGACGCTAGCAATGCATTATGGTGTGTTAATAATTCGTCTAAACGCCAATCCAACGTTTCTGGTTCTGTTAAATCGCACAAACGAATAGCACGGCGAGCGACTTTATCTTCATAAGCTGGACCAATACCACGCCCTGTAGTACCAATTTTCTTCTCCCCCCTGGCCTTTTCACGGGCTTGATCCAATGCCACATGGGACGGTAAAATAAGCGGACAATTTTCAGCAACTTTTAGTATTTGAGGGGTAATTTCAATATTTTGTTCTTTAAAACGAGCAATTTCTTTTAACAACGCCTGCGGATCTACAACAACGCCATTGCCAATAACACTGATTTTCTTGCGTACAACGCCAGAAGGTAATAAAGACAGTTTGTAAATTTCACCATCTATAACTAAGGTATGTCCAGCATTATGTCCCCCTTGGAACCGCACCACGACATCTGCACGACTGGCTAACCAGTCAACAATCTTTCCTTTTCCTTCATCACCCCATTGGGCACCCACAATGGTAACACTGGACATAGAAGTTTCCTTACCAACTTAAAATGTTAAATAAAATAATTGATGTCATCCGATAACCTCATCCAGAAACTGAATGCAAATGTCCATCTTGATACACATAAGAGCAATTTAAACGACGAGCTTCACGAATATGATCATCGTCAGCACAAAGCCCCATAACAATAACATACCCCTCTTGACGCAAGAATCTTACTTGATTCATTGTTAGGCCAAAAGGCACAAAAACTCGTTGCACTCTGCTTTCATCATAGTCAACTAGCTGTAACAAAATATCAGGGCGTAGTGTTAATCCACATGCAGGTTCGCCATTATTAGATAAATAACGCCCACCTCGACCAACTTCACCACTAATCCCATGAACATATACAGAAACGCATAACCCAGTATGATAATCCCACCCCCTAAACTCGACCGGGTCAATAGTCAATTGTACATTAGGGCTCTGCCTCTTCACAGCTTCAACCGCAGTTAATAATCGTTCTAAAATAGGTTGAACATCTAATGAAAGATCCAATCCTTTCAACATTTCTACAGCACGATCAGCGGGTCCAGCAGCTTGTAACATTGTGGTTAGGACTCCTGCCGATGATCCGCCGTATTGTTGAACAGCAGCCACATCTTTACGATCCAATGCACGCATTAATCGTTTAGTTTGTACATAATCGAACGATTCTGTTTGGATAATTGCCTGTGCCAACTGAGGCATCATTAAATCAAAAGAAACTGAACAAATACCCGCAGATCCCAAAGCTTCAGCAGTAATGGCAATAATCTCAGCATCAACTTGGGGGCTATCGACCCCTATTAATTCTATTCCTGCTTGTAAAATCTGTCTTGCTGCGTGATGCTTGGCCCCACTGACCCAAACACATGGTCCCGCGTAACAAAGGCGCAACGGACGCGGCGAGTTAATCAAACGGGTTGCTGCGATACGGGCAATTTGTGGGGTAATATCTGAGCGTAAACCCATCATATAATGCGTTTCAGGATCCATTAATCTGAAAGTTTGTTCAGCAACACCAGCACCAGAATGGGCTAATAAACTTTGTTCAAATTCAAGTAAGGGTGGGCTTACCCGTTCGTAACCATAAGAGGCAAAAGCCTCCATGATTTGATGCAACGCAAATGCTTCTTTTTCCGCATCAATGGGCAGAATATCACAGAACCCTACTGGTAACAGGGCATTGCTCATTTCAGTATCATCAATCATAAGATATTGCTCTTACCTTAAAGTTTATTTAACAAAATTAAAATTTATAAGTTGATTTAACCGTTGCAAATGCCCATTCTAACCAAGGTAATAATGCTTCAATATCGGCTGTTTCAACAGTTGCACCACCCCAAATACGTAATCCTAATGGAGCATCGCGATAGCTAGCCAGATCGTATCCAGCTTTTTCATCGGATATTAATTTTGTTATTTTTGCAAAAGCAATTTTTTGTTCCTTGTCCTCTAACCCTGTAAACCAAGGATCAATAATTTTTAGACAAATAGAGGTATTTGAACGCTGGCTTTCTTCGACTGCTAAAAATTCCACCCATGGTGTCCGCTCTACCCAAGCACTAACCACGGCCAGATTATTATTGCTTCTTGCTTGTAAACCAGAGACACCACCCATTGATTTTGCCCAATACAGACCATCCAATGCATCTTCGACGCATAACATCGAAGGGGTGTTAATAGTATCGCCTTCGAAAATTTTATCGTTTAATTTTCCTTGTTTTAATACTCTAAAAATCTTGGGCAGCGGACGTAATTGTTCAGTCTGCTCCAATCTTTTTATTGCTTTAGGAGATAAAGCCAACATACCATGTGCAGCCTCTCCACCCAGTGCTTTTTGCCATGACCATGTCACAACATCCAATTTATTCCAGGGTAAATCCATTACAAAAGCAGCCGAGGTGGCATCACATATAACCAAACCATCGCGATCATGTGGAATGAAATCACCATTTGGCATACGTACCCCAGAGGTTGTACCGTTCCACACCATAACAACATCATGATCCCAATTAATTTGGGTTAAATCAGGCAAATATCCATAATCAGCATGTAATATACGTGCGTCAGCAAGTTTTAATTGTTTTACAACGTCAGTGACCCATTCAGCAGAAAAACTGTCAAAAGACAGCATATCCACAGGGCGAGACCCTAAAAGCGCCCATAATGCCAATTCCACTGCACCTGTATCTGATGCGGGGATAATTCCAACCTTCCAATCTTTGGGAATTCCAAGGATTTCAGAAGATAAGCTGATTACCTCACCCAACTTTTTCCGTCCTTCATTAGAACGATGAGAACGCCCGACCAAGGCATTTTGTAACGCATTTAACGTCCAACCTGGGCGTTTGGCGCATGGACCAGAGGAAAAACAAGGGTTATTTGGTTTTTGATGAGGTTTAGCAGGTATATTTACTGTTGGCATAAGAGTTCACTACCATAATCTAGCACGTAAATGGACAATTGCGACGTGCAATTTGGTGCGAAAGGGGGGATTTGAACCCCCACGCCTTGCGGCGGTCGATTTTGAGTCGACTACGTCTACCGTTCCGTCACTCTCGCTTATATATGTTCTCTTAGCAGATAATTATGTCAAAAGACAATGTTCTTTTAAAAAAAAAATATACAAATTGCAAGTGCATTTATTCTTTTTTAAACATTTTTCTTAGAGTGTCACAACTAACTTAAGATCATTCTCTTTTCTTTATCAACTAATATATAAATTAGTAAGATCTTTATATAAAACTCTATCAATAGATCAACAATCTTTGTAAATAACGTCGCCAACAATTACAGTATAAATATTGTTCACTATATAAAGATTTTATTTATGAATAGTTTTTATAAATATTACGATAAATTTAGACGTAAAGAACCGATTCTTTACATTGAACGACGCTGTAAATAAATACTAAAACAATAAATTTAAAAAAAATTTAGTATTTATAATAAATTATGCTATAATAATTGAAGTTGAATATAAAATAATACTTCAACTATACTAATTTTAATTTTTTTATTCAATTATAATATATTTTTATACATATTTTTATTAGAAAATGGAAAGCAAATATGAAAGCCTTATCTCAAGCAGATATTTTCGTTAAAAACGCTGCAAAAACAGTTGATACTTTATATTATCCAAAATTCCACGTCGCCGCTGAGGCGGGATGGATCAATGATCCCAATGGATTGATCTATATCAATGGATATTATCATTTCTTTTTTCAACATTACCCCTACGAACCAGTATGGGGCCCAATGCATTGGGGTCATGTTATCAGTAAGGACCTTGTACATTGGGAACACTTACCTATCGCCCTTTATCCAGACGAAGACTATGATCGTGACGGATGTTATTCTGGTTCTGCTGTTAATAATAATGGGGTTTTAACCCTTATTTATACAGGAAACGTCAACCTAGATGACAAAGGCAATATTCGCCAAGTTCAATGTATGGCTACCAGTACTGATGGCATCAACTTTACGAAGCACGGTCCTGTACTATTCCCACCCGCAGGTGTTATGCATTTCCGTGATCCAAAAGTATGGCGCGCAAGGGACTCTTGGTGGATGGTCGTTGGTGCTAGGGTTAATGATCTTGGTGAAACAAGATTATATAAATCCGCAAACCTTACTGATTGGACTTTTGTTACTATTCTTGATCAGGCAACCTCTTCTGATCAAGGTTTTATGTGGGAATGTCCTGATTTCTTCAACGTTAATAACAAAGATATTTTAATCACTTCACCACAAGGCATGCCTGCTAGTGGATATGATTATCGCAATCTTTTTCAAAGTGGCTATCGTTGCGGCGTGTGGAACGAGGATGGCAGTTACACCGTCGAAGAAGAATTTAAAGAAATCGATCATGGACATGATTTCTATGCACCTCAATCTTTCGTTGCAGCCGATGGACGCCGTATTATGGTGGGTTGGATGCAAATGTGGGAGGCTCCGATTCCTACAGAGAAACAGGGATGGGCTGGCGCGTTTACATTACCTCGTGAGGTAAAATACAACGAACATGGCCGTTTACTGTGCACACCAATTACAGAATTGGAACAACTTAGAACAGCATCCACCAGTTTACAACCATTCAAAATTACCAACCAAAGTACAGTCCTAGATGCACAATATCAAGAACTAAAACTATGTTTTGATATCAAAAATAGTACTGCGGAACGCTATGGTTTATCTGTTGGAGATGGCGCAAAATTATTCATTGATAGCCAAGCTAAACGCTTGGTTCTAGAACGCTACAGTGATGATTTGACATTAAACACAGACAGAAGCATTCCTTTGCCTGTATGTTCTAAGATTAATTTGCATATCTTCATTGATGCAGGATCAATTGAGGTTTTCGTTAATGATGGGGAAGCATCTATTACCAGCAATATTTTCCCTCGCTTTGACAACAAAGCATTATCTTTCTTTGCTGAGAATGGCAGCGCAGTTATCACAAAAGCCGATATGTGGCAGTTATCAAGTATTTTTGCAAATTGTTAATTACTTTGTAATATATAAATAATAAAAAGGCCTCTTTTGTCTTGCAAAAGGGGCTTTTTACCTCTCTTAATGTAAATTCTTTGTAGCCTCTTGCAACATTAACGTCATAGAAGCCTTGGCCCAATTTAATGGCGTAATCGGGCTGGGTGATTCCCACAACTGTCCTTGATCAGCTATAAAATTATAACTTTCAGGCAGTGCCATCGCAGAAACAACTTTACCATTTGCCCCAATCGTATCTTTGCCTGTAATTTGCGCCAATGCACGGTTCATGGAACGAATAGCCACGGCTCTGTAATGGGGGTCTTTACTCTCATGATAAATCATAAAAGCTGCTTTTGCATACCACGAATCAAAAAACCACTGTGCTTCTGTCCCTGGGATAAATTGTTTTTTTCGTTCTGCATGACTGGCGCTGTCTGTATCGGTTTTGATATTATGAAACCAAAAGTTAGCAGATTGATAATTATCTTTAAAATAACGGCGAATACCAATATCCCCCATAAGAGGGGCAACTATGTCCAAAACACGCTTTTTATGCTCTAGCGTTAAGCGGCTTAAACGCGCTGGATAAATCAAATTCAGTAGTGCAGCATCAGCCTGTCGATATCGTGAATCTGTTTTGTTATAATCGGGGGATTCACCCCCCTGTTCTAACTGTTGGTATATACGTTTATATCCTAAATCTACCAAGCGTGATAAATTTGGAGAACTAACAAAAGAAGACGCATTTAATTGTTTAGCTCTATCCTGCAAAGCATGGACAAAATCTTTATCATGAACCGTGGGATGATCAATTATCCTCTGCAAATTTTCCAATGCTGATGTCACCAACCCTACAGAAGATGTATTTAGACGACTATCTTCCTCCCATGCACCAGAATCCTCCATTTTATAGAATTGGGCTTTGTCTAAATACCCAACTAGATAAATCAAAGCATCTAAACGACGATCTTTACTCCAATCTTGTCCTTTTACTCTCCCATTATTAATCTCAGTAAATATAGAATCTAAAAACAATCCCAATGCATCGTTTTGCTTATGTGTCCATGGTTGAGGTATTCCATTTTCCATCACATCTGCAAAATCTTGAGAAGCACTGTTAAATCGAATATGAACGGCTTTCATCTGTCCATCAGAGCCGTTAAGAATGGTTGGGTCAATAATAACAGCTTTCATTCGAGCAATCTGAACGGGGGTTGCCATATAATCCCATAATGTCATCAATACTTGATGTGCATCTGACCTAGTTTCATCTTGGCTTTCTAATGCCAAATATCCCCAGACACTATCCCTTACCCAAATTGCATCATAATTGGTTTTAGTGGCCATATCTTGTGACGCAAAACTAGCCGCCTGCACAAAAATTCCCCACGGATGACGCTGGACTTTGATTTTACGTGTTGCCTCAGTCCCCTTAATGATATTATTAACGGTATCTGTTGTATAATCACTCTTTAATAAAGATAAAGCTAATTGAGAATGCACATAAACCGTGTAAGGATGTAAATCAGCCTGACCAACAAACATTAAAATATTATGATATGGATGGTTTTTTAAGTCATTAACATATTTTATATAAACGGGATCCTGTATAGATGAGCCTTGCGTCACTGCAAAGGCATTATGTGTAACGCCGATCAAACCAGAATATAATAGTAAATGACCTAGGTATTTTACAGAGAATAAAGCCTTCTTGTAATGCCGCATAACCCCTCCAAAATCATAAAAAAATTAGTATAGTTTTTTTATTAATAAACTCATTTTTTTAGAAACACATAAATTACTATCATAAATGTTTAAGATTTGATAAAAATCTACGAATATTTTAAAAAACATAATATTACATTATAAATATATAAGATGTGCTCAATTTTAATTGAGTAGCAACCCTTAAATAATAACATGCTCTTTAAGCTCTACGATACTGTGATAAACAGTAGGCAAGTAAGTTATTCATATTATACTTGTAAATATTGCTATTCCACCGCTTATTGTAATTATAACGAAAGCAATGGCTGCACCAGAATCATTTTCATCATTCGTATAATTTCTATTAATTTCTAACAATTCGATTTATATTATTACCACCAATAATTTGAGTACCTATTGTGAATACTATTTTCAATTTCATTAATCAATTTTTCGCGTTTTTAGCCCCGATTACCGATACGATTTGGGATTTTCCGACGAATATTAATTGGTATAAAAATATCCCAATCTTAGGACAATTCTCCTTCCCTGTGATTTTATTGATAGGGGTTGGGATATATTTCACTATTCGTACGCGCTTTATTCAACGACATAGCTTTGCCCCTGCGATCAAAATTATGCTGGCCAGACAATCTCCTCAACAAGGGATCAGTGCCATAGGTTCTTTTATGCTGGGGCTGGCTATGCGTGCAGGGCCAGGAAATATTGTCGGAATTACAGGTGCTATCTCCATCGGCGGCCCGGGGGCTTTATTTTGGATGTGGGTTGCAGCCTTTTTTGGCATGGCATCAGCATTTACTGAATCTGTATTGGCACAGCTTTTCAAAGAAAAGAAAGGTGATGAATTTGTTGGTGGATTACCTTTTTATGGAAAACGCCTGCTTGGAAATAACCACTTTGTTGGCTTCTTTTTATCGTGCGTCTTTATCACCTATGCGCTCTTTAATATCCCTGCTCAAACGTTTAACGTATTCTCTGCCATTGGTGCCATTGCACAAGCCACAACAGGGCATCAATATAGCCATCAATCCACCTTATATTATACGATTGCAGTTATTCTTGTCATAACCTGCGCCTTTACTATCTTTGGTGGCATTCGCCGTGTTGTTGCGTATTCTGATATTCTGGTTCCCATCAAAGCAGTCATCTTTATTGGTATATCCAGTATTATTATTCTGATTAATTTTCCGTTAATCCCTTATTTTTTCCGTGAGGTCATCATTGGTGCCTTTGCACCCCATGCAATTTTTGGAGGAGCCATTGGCACTGCCCTTGTCCAAGGGGTAAAAAGAGGATTAATGTCAAACGAAGCTGGTCAAGGCACCATCACCATGGCCGCAGCGATTGCCAATAATCGTCACCCTTGTGAACAAGGATTTGTTCAAAGCTTTGGGGTATTTTTTGATACGATGGTTATTTGCACCATGACAGGTTTTATTGTGATTATGGCGCATGTTTGGACAGGTTCTGTTGATGGTGTGATATGGGATTCTGTCAGAGCTTCAAAAATCACCTTATATTTGACCTCGGCCAAAGCACTGACACCATCATTCTTGGCTACCAGCGTCGAAATTATTATGTGTGCTTGTTATGGATTATTTGCTTTTACCACATTATTGGGAATGATTTCATTTGCCGAGATTTCCGCCAATTTTATTTCTAAAAAAAACAGCTTTATTATCATCATTCGTATCCTAGGGGCTTTGATCTTTGTTCCCTTTGGTATTTTAACCATTCTAGCTGGATTAGAGCTGGGGAATTTATGGTATATCTCTGACCTGATGAATATTATTATGGTGTATTTAAATATCCCATTATTACTTTTGGGACTGCCCTTTGTCCTCAAAGCATTAGCCGATTATCGAAAAAATAAAGGAACACCTTTTGACTCTAAACAATATGGATTTACGACAGAGTGTTGGAATGGAAAAGATGATGTGAAGTAATCTAAATCACCTATCATCGCCCTCACCTTCAATCAAAACAATAATATTTTCGAACGAAACATATATCATCCATATGCAAATCAAAATAATATGTAAGTAGGTTGCAATGACAGCAAGAGAAAAAACATTCTGTGAAGAACTTGATAAATTAATTGAGGAAGGTGAAAATTTATACCAAGCTATACAAGAAGAATGCAAAGCTGTAGATACCATATTTCAAGAAACATTTTTTAGACAGCATTACCAACAATGGTATTCTAAAGCTGACATTATTATTAAAACTATTTTACCTAACAGACATGATGAATTTGTATCATGCTATAAATATCAAGAGGATAGAGAAACATTAAAAAAAGACAATTTTAGAATACAAGATTATCTACATAACAAATTTGTAGTATTAGCAACAGGAAGCCTATTCACAAACAATTATAAAAGTTGGAAGGACTGTTCAGAAACTATTACTTTTTTTTATCAACAACTAAGCATTCTCAAAGCAGTTAAAGAAATGCTCTCCTCTAAACTGCTTGATTTAAAAGCCCTTGTACAAGCAGATTTATTTGATTCTGAAATAGAAGTTGCCAGAGAGCTTGCTAAAAAAGGTTTCTTAAGAGCTGCTGGTGCTATTTGCGGTGTTATTATTGAAAAACATTTACATGCACTATGTGAAAGACATAATATTACCATTTCCAAGAAAAATCCTGGTATTAATGATTTATGTGTCATTCTAAGGAGTAATGATGTTATAGATGTGCCTCAAGAACGTTTTATTATGTCTTGTGCAGACGTTCGTAATTTATGCGATCACAACAGAGGAATAGAACCTACTCAAACTCAAATCAATCATCTTCTAAGTGATACCAAAAGAATCATAGATACAATTTATTAATATGTACAATAAAAGGCTCACTTAAAATCAAATTAAAAATGAGCCTATATTCAATCTACACCCCCAGCATCAACCGAATATTCTGTATCGCTGCGCCAGAAGCACCTTTACCAAGATTATCAAAAGTTGCGGTTAACACCACCATATCTTTGCGCTCATTTGTATGAATATGTAATTCCATTTGATCGGTGTGTGCCAACATATCCCCTGCTAGTTTCGCAGGTTGATCCTTCATAAAACGAACAAATTCTGCTGTTTCATAGTGATGTTTTAAACAAAGCCTAATGTCACTCACATCAGCATCATTGGACAACGTATCTATATGCAATGGAACAGAAACTATCATCCCTTGAGCAAAATTTCCAACAGAAGGAACAAATATTGGCTCACGACTTAATCCCGCATAATGCACAATCTCTGGCAAATGTTTATGCTGCAAACTTAATCCATAAAGCATAAAAGGTGGCGCATCTTTTGTAACTTCATAAGAGGCAATCATTTGCTTTCCCCCACCACTATAACCACTAACAGCATTAATCGTCAGTGGATAATCTTGTGCAATAATGCCTGCTTTGACCAAAGGATGGAGTAACGCAATTGCACCGCTGGAATAACACCCAGGATTAGCAACCAATGGTGCAGATTTAATTTTCTCTGCCTGTCCCAAATCCAACTCAGCAAATCCATAGACCCAGTCTGGATGAGTTCTGAACGCAGTACTGGCATCTAAAACCTTGGGGTGATGTCCTGACAAGGATTGAATAGCAGCCACTGATTCCCGCGATGCATCATCAGGCAAACACAAAACAACCAAATCCACTTGCGCCATCATGTCCAAACGCTTTTTCATATCATGGCGTTGTTCAACAGGAATAGAACAGACTTGCACAGGCAAGTTGCCCAAGCGTTGACGAATTCCTAAACCCGTTGTTCCATATTCACCATCAATGAAAATCTTTGGCATTTGTGACATGATGCACCTTTATTCAAAAATAAATTAATGTTTGACTATATGACAAAGTTGCTGAAATAATCAATGACATCTACTACCTTTATTTATTCCCCATTATATATCTGAACAAAAATCATTTTACTTTCAAAATTTTTCAAAATATTCCTGCATAATAAAGCATAATTTTACGATAAGAAATTTACCTTTTTATGTTTCAAAATTATTAAGATATGAGGAAATTCCTTGAGATATCTATGCTCAATATAATCTGGGTGCGATGCTTATAAAGGTTAAAGAACAAATAAAACGATTAATACTTTGATTTAGAGTATAAGTATTTATTGTCTAAATAAAGCACGAATAAAATATCTATCTTTCAAAGGAAATAGTTCGATTATGAGTTTTTTAAAAGGAATACTTTCTAATTTAATAAATAATACGAACGAAACGTCACAATCTGTTAATATTGATTGTCAGCAAAATGAGCAAGATATCAAAGAATTAGAGCAAAAAGCCAATCAAGGAGATATAAATGCTCAATATAATCTTGGGATGATATATGATAATCACCCAGATTTTGTTCAAGCAGCAAAATGGTATTATAAAGCAGCCGATCAAGGACATATAGATGCTCAGTATCACCTTGCTACGATGTATGAAGAAGGACAAGGCGTTCCACAAGATTATGAAAAGGCAATAGAATATTACCAAAAAGCTGGTAATCAAGGGTCTGCGAAGGCTCTATATTTTCTGGGTTTGATGTATAAAAATGCCAAGGGTGTGCCTCAGGATTATACAAAAGTAATAGAATATTTTACCCAAGCCGCAGAACAAGGCTATGTTTTAGCACAATATAATCTTGGTCGTTTATATTATCATGGTCAAAATGTACCCCAGAATTATTCTAAGGCACTCAAATGGTTTACCAAAGCTGCAGGTCAAGGAAATGTGGATGCCCAAAATGATCTGGGTGCGATGTATGATGCAGGGCAAGGCGTTGCACAAGATTATGAAAAGGCAGCTGAATATTTTACTAAGAGCGCCAACCAAGGGAATGTCTTAGCTATATTTAATTTGGGTCTGATGTATGAAAATGGACAAGGTGTGTCTCAGGATTATGCAAAAGCAATTGAATTATATTATGAAGCGGGCAGCTGTGGACATATCAATGCTCAAAATACGTTGGGTGTAATATATGAGAATGGTCGTGGTGTTCCACAGGATTATATAAAAGCAATTGAATGGTATCAAAAAGCCGCAGATCAAGAAAATGCTGATGCCGAATTTAATCTTGGTCGGATGTATTATTATGGTCGAGGTACTGCACAAGATACGTTAAAATCAGTAGAATATTTTAACAAAGCTGCCAATCAAGGACATATCAATGCTCAATATAACCTTGGGGTAATGTATGAAAACGGGATGGGTGTTCCGCAAGATAAAGAAAAAGCATTGGAATATTATCAACAGGCTTGTTCAAATGGCTATCAGAAAAGCTGTGATGCTTATGAACAGTTGAAGGGTGAATAAAACTTTCATAAGTTTAAGTATTTATAATGATAAAAGAATATTTTATTATCAAACAATTCTGCTAAGGACGCGCGGTATTTAAAGGAACGTTTATTATGAGTTTTTTCAAAAAAATCTTTCCAAATATTAAAAGCAATACAAGCAAAGTACCGCAATCTACTAAAACCCATTCCCAGCTCAGTGAACAAGATATTGCAGAGTTAGAGCAAAAAGCAGCACAAGGTGATGCTGTTGCTCAAAGAATTTTAGGGCAATTTTATAGTAGTGGTATTTCCGTTCCACCAGATTATGATAAAGCTCGTGAATTATTTCAAAAAGCAGCCGATCAAGAGGATGCAGAGGCTCAATTTCATTTGGCACATATGTATGAGTATGCTGAGGGTATTCCCAAAGATGATTTGACAGCAATATTCTATTATTTACGATCTGGAGATCAAGGATATGCCAACGCACAATTTCATCTTGGCGAAATATATAACATAGGCGCTTGCAATGTCCCTCAGAATATAAATACAGCCATTGAATGGTACCGCAAAGCAGCGGATCAAGGACATGCAGAAGCACAATTTCAGCTTGGAGAAATATATAATAATGATGAAGATGTCCCTCAGGATATTGATGTCGCATTAAAATGGTATCAAAAGGCAGCCGATCAAGGACATGTTTACGCACAATATAGAATTGGATCTGCATATTATGTAGGTCAAGGCGTTGAGCAAAATTATAAAAGAGCATTGGAATGGTATCAGAAAGCCGCGGATCAAGGGGATGTAGATTCTCAATATAATCTTGGCACAATGTATGCACAGGGTTTAGGTATGCGGCAGAATTATAAAAAAGCGATCGAATGGTATCAAAAGGCTGCAGATCAAGAGGATGAGAGCGCACAATATAATCTTGCCAGAATGTATAAGCATGGAAAAGGCGTTCCACAAGATATTGCCAAAGCAATAGAATGGTACCAAAAGGCTGTCGATCAAGGTCATGCGTCTGCGTGCTATAATCTTGGGTTAATCTATTGGCGTGGAGAAGGCATCCCCAAAGATGAAGCCAAAGCAATGGAATATTTTATCGATGCTGCGCTGCAAGATCATGCAGAGGCACAATATTGTATTGGTGTAATCTATGAATATGGAGGAGCTGTTCCAAAAGATTTAGAAAAAGCCAGGGAATATTATCAACAGGCTTGTTCAAATGGATATCAAGATGGCTGTGATGCTTATGAAAGATTAACTAAAGCGTAAAAAATTATCTATAGATTAAAGACTAAACATATTGTGTAATTTGTCTGTGTAATTGAGGGGTTATCAGGATATTAAATTATGAAAATATTCAAATATATTTTATTTGTAGCGACAAGTCTTTCATGTGTAACCTCTAGTGCTTTTGCTATCGATTCTCAAAAAGACATTGCAACATTAGAGCAAAAAGCAAATCAAAATGATGTTGAGACTCAATATAAACTCGGCATGATGTACAAAGATGGTAAAGGCGTTGCACAAAATTACACAAAGGCAATCGAGTATTTTACCAAAGCTGCCAACCAAGGGTTTGCTTTAGCTCAATATAATCTTGGCGAAATGTATTATTGTGCCCAAGGTATTCCACAAGATTATACAAAAGCATTGGAATATTTTACCAAGGCCGCCAATCAAGGATATGCTTCTGCTCAATATAATCTGGGTGTGATGTATCGGGACGGTCAAGGCGTTTCTAAAGATTATGCAAAAGCAATCGAGTATTTTATTAAAGCTGCCAATCAAGGGGATATACAGGCTCAATTTAATTTGGGTATGATCTATATGAATGGTCCAAATAGTGTAAAAGATTATACAAAATCCGCAGAGTATTTTACCAAAGCTGCCAACCAAGGGTTTGCTTTAGCTCAATATAATCTGGGTGTACTCTATCGGGACGGTCAGGGCGTTTCTAAGGATTATGCAAAAGCAATCGAGTATTTCGAAAAAGCAGCCAATCAAGGGAATGTAGAGGCTCAATTTAATCTGGGTGGGATGTATTATGCTGCTCTTGGTGTTCCACAAGATTATACAAAAGCAATAGAATATTTTACCAAAGCTGCGAACAAAGGGTTTGCTTTGGCTCAATATAATTTGGGCGTAATCTATCGGGACGGTCTGGGCGTTTCTAAGGATTATGCAAAAGCAATCGAGTATTTTACAAAAGTAGCAAACCAAGGAAATGTAAAAGCTCAATTTAATCTGGGCGAGATGTATGAAAATGGTTCAGGCGTTTTTAAAAATAAAGAAAAAGCCAAAGAATATTATCAAAAAGCTTGCTTAAACCAGCTGCAAGAAGGCTGTGATGCTTATAAAAAATTAAATGAAGAGTAAATGTCTATAGATTGAAAATTGAGTGTATTTTATAATTAAAGTACACTCAATTTCTTGTTGATAATAATGCTAATTTAGAAAGAAGATTGGCTTTATTTTATCGAAGAAATATTATTAATAAATTTAGAAAAATTTTCTAAAATATCAAAAATTCAATAATCTCAAATATCTAAGGTATTTTCTTTCATCAATATCATTTTTAAATTTGTGGCAAAAATTGTTCCTACTAATAAAAAACAAATTCTATCTGACCTGAAAGAACCTTAGATGAACATACTCTTTACCAATATACACCGATTTCTATAGCTTAAACCTGTATCTTCGGAGATTTAAGTTTAAATTTTAAAGTTCTATAGAAGATTTTTTAAAAAAAGTATAGCTATTAATTAAAATAGAATAATCCTCAAAGGAAGCGGGTTCCATAGACGTATATAAAGAGAGATTAAAAAAACAGTTCAGGTAACCCCCAGCATCATTCTTGTGAAATTCCAAAATATTTGATGATGATTTTTACTTTCTCGATTAACGGTTTTTTGTACTTACCTACTACAAGATCAATATTCTAAATAAAAAAGGCGGTAGAAAGTTTGACCTTTCTCCCGCCTTTTTGAAATACAAAACTGTATATCTTAACGTTTGCTGAACTGGAAAGAACGGCGAGCTTTTGCTTTACCGTATTTCTTACGTTCAACAACACGAGCATCACGGGTTAAGAACCCAGCAGCTTTTAATGCACCGCGTAATTCTGGTTCGTAATTGCATAATGCACGGCTTAAGCCATGACGAACGGCACCAGCTTGACCAGATAAACCACCACCACTGACAGTACAATAAATATCAAACTGCCCTTGACGATCCGTCACAAGGAAAGGTTGGTTTAACAACATACGTAATACAGGACGTGCAAAATATACATCGACTGCACGACCATTCACAATAATGTCACCTTTACCAGGCTTTACCCATACACGTGCCACGGCGTCCTTACGACGACCAGTTGCATACGCACGACCAAATTGATCACGTTTTGGTTCACGAATAACAGCTTCTTGTGCCAAAGGAGTATCAGCAACGGCACCTTTTAAATCAGCTAAGCTGCCTGTACGTTCTTGAGTCTCTGACATATTCCTCAGGCTCCAACTTTATGTTTAATAACACTGTTTTTACGATTCAACGCCGCAACATCAAGCTTAACAGGTTGTTGAGCTTCATGTGGATGGGTTTCACCAGCATAAACATACAAATTTTTCATTTGTTTACGTTGTAATGGCCCACGGCTGATCATCCGTTCAACAGCTTTGATCACAACATGTTCAGGATTTTTACCTGTCAAACGTTGGGTGATAGTACGTTCTTTAATTCCACCAGGATAACCCGTGTGGTAATAGAACTTCTTTTGTTCAACTTTTTTACCAGTTAAAGCAATTTTTTCGGCGTTTACAATAATAATATTATCACCACAATCAACATGTGGTGTATATTGAGGTTTATGTTTACCCCGTAAACGGTTGGCAACGATCGTAGCAAGACGGCCCAATACGATGTCTTTTGCATCAATTAGGACCCAATTCTTTGTTACTTCCGCTGGTTTAATCGAAATGGTTGTTTTCATTAACTCTAAATTCCGTTAATTAAGCAGCTTTATAAAATTATTCCTGTTATTAACATTCGAAAGGATTTCGTCAAGTAATTTTTACAACATTCTTATTTTTTATCTATTTTTCAGTGTTTTTTAAAGCGGTATTATATTACCGCAATCTATTTTTTTTCGAAAGTTGATTGAAATCTTAGATGAATTTTTCCCAATCCCTTCCTACGAAAATCCACGTTATCGGTGCTACTGGTCGCTCTGGCAAAGCACTGATTCAGGCTTTACAAACCCGTAATTGCGAAGTCATTTCTCTGATCAGGAACCTTGAAAAATGGCAAAAAAGTAATCTTAATGGCGAATATCGCCTCATTGATTTAAAACATAATCCACTTTCATTGGCCGATGCCTTAAAAGACGCGGCTTATGTTGTCAGCACAGCCCACGCAAAACATAGTGCGACCATTTTAGAAGCTGGACCTAAAGAGGCGACATATATCTTTTTAGGTAGTACGCGTAAATTTACACGGTGGCCGGATTCGCATGGCAATGGCGTTATAGCAGGAGAAAAAGCGTTTTTATCAAGCAATCGTCGCGGGGTGATATTGCATCCTACAATGATTTATGGATCTCAAGGGGAAAATAATGTGCAACGTTTATCAAGTTTATTAAAGCATTTACCTTTTATCCCCCTACCCAATGGGGGCAAAGCCTTAGTACAACCGATTCATCAATCAGATATAACCCGCGCAATTTTATCAGCACTGTCAAAACCTTGGGATGGACCACATAGTTTAGTCATTGCTGGGAATACAGTATTATCTTATAAGGAATTTATTAAAATTATTTTAAAACAGGCCAATATTCCAGCAAAACCATTTATTCCAATCCCCATGATATTCTTAAAAGCAGCAGCATTACTGACATATCTTATACCTTTTATTCCCACCATCAAAACCGACGAAATCCAACGTTTGGCTGAAAATAAAGATTTTGATATCTCAGAGATGAAGGAACAACTGGGCTTTACCCCTATAGATTTTAAAACAGGAATTGAACAAACAAAATTATAATATTGGGGGAAATTAAATGTAGATGGGGCGAACGACGGGGATCGAACCCGCGACAACCGGTACCACAAACCGGCGCTCTACCAACTGAGCTACGTCCGCCACAATCTGAAATTGTCTTTACTATAATTTTTAATTCTTAGTCAATTCTTTTTATGAAAAATATTTCATTTAAATCATTACAAAAATATTACTACAACTTTTTTGAATCAGGCCGTAACCAAAAAATAAAATACTTTTTTTTACGATTCTAAAATTATCTCTACAAAATAATTTATATCTATAGTTCAATATATATATCTATGCTGCATGAGAAGACCTGAGGTGACTTTTTACCTCTTCTAAACTTGAAAACCACCCACTCGCAAGATTTTCTTGATAGAACCAAACTGTTTCATTATTAACTGGTTGACCATAAATGAAAGATGTCATTTAATTAATCTTGTCATATGCTTCTTGAGAATATATAACTCTATTGCGCAAATCTCGTAACATCATATCCTTGTAATCTGATAAACGAGGATCATCTCGAAATACATATTTCATTACTTCATGAGCTATTGCGTCAATATTGCAATCATGACCTAAAATATCATGATATATGTCCTTTAGGTAATTCACTATAGTATCAATAGTCTCATCACGTGCTTGCCATTCCATTGTATTAGATACCTGACATTTCCATCAAGATGCTCGATAGGAACTGCTTGATAACCTCGACCTGACATTAACTAATTACTTGAAAAATCTTGCTGAATTTCGTCCTGTAATATATTAGTTGTTAAATGAACTAAATCCCGTTGATACCAATCATTAGCTTTTAAATGGGTCTCTCCTTTACTCTCAGTTTGTTACAAACTTTATGTAAATACATTATTATTATGTGTTGTGTTTGTATCTAAAACAACTAATTTACTATCAACTTGAGATTATAAATTAGTTGCAGTAATAGGTAATAAAATCGAATTCGACATATTCGTAGTCATTAACTTTTACGATGTTATATAACAGCATTTCTGTTATTAAACGCAAATAAGAACCATTATTATCCATATAAAAAGTGAAATGATAAATATTTACCATTTCACTTTTTTAATCTTAGCTGCCTACTATTTTTAGAAGTCAATGCGTGCTGTTACTTTGAAATATCTTCCTGGTTGGGTATAGAATTCTTGACGCATACCACTTGCTGATTGTCCAATGGGTAATGAGGTTGCATTATAATATTTCTTGTCAAACATATTATACATCCCAGCTTGGATTTTCAAAGGTTTATAGAACGAAGGACGATACCAACCCGTCCAATCAAAAATCACGTATCCTGGTGTATTCCACTGCTTACTTAAACTGCCAGTACTGGTTAAATATTTTGCATTATCTCTAGCAATAGCAAAGGTACTGGAAAGGTCACTTCCCCAATTTTCTTGTTTATAGCCAAACCCTACAATACCTCGGAATGGTGCAACAGAGGCCAAATTATAATTCATATCTGTATTACGACCATTTGTATAAGCAAAAGATCCCCAACCACGCCAATGTTTATCAAGTTCCCAATTGACGTTGGCCTCTACCCCGTAAATACGCACATCTTTTAGATTTGTATATCCATAACAAAATTGATAACCAGTGCAAGGTGTAACGCCCATCATATCAATAAAGTTTTTATAGTAATTATCATAAAACGCAACATTAGCACCACGTTTTGAATCACCATATTTTAAACCAACTTCCCATCCTCGACCTGTTTCAGCTTTAAGATTAGGATTTCCTGTAACCGCATATAATGGCGCAGTACTATAAGATAAATACTGATCTGTTGCTACTGGTGCACGATAAGATTGAGAATATAACGCATAGGCAGTTAAATTCTTTGCCAATCTTGCCTCTGCCAAAAATTTCGGGGAATAACGAGAGCCACTACTACCAGACGGTAATCCAGTATAGCCCGGATTATTTTGATAATCTTTTGAATTATGAGGATCTCTTTTATAATAATCAAATCGAACCCCTGGGGTTAAATGCAACCAATCATTACGTCCCAAAGAAATCCTGTCTTGCAGCATAGCACTTAAATCTGTACCATGAACATCTGGCATATCTGCATAATTATTATGCACAAATGCACTTGGCGTTGCGCGCCAACCACGTTGTTTTTGGCTTGAGTCAGATAAATAGACCTCACCACCAAACGTAATTGCATGATGCACAGACCCTGTATATGCATTGACTGTCGCAGAACCCAGCGCACCATATGTTTGTGTATTTAGTTTCAAATCTTGCCACTGATTACTAGCTGGACGTAAAGAATTATAATTTGTGGTGTTGGTCATCGTATTTTGGTCTTGCCAATAAGCTGTAAAATGACCTTCAGCAAATAAATCTTTTGGATCTTCAGCAATGTAATCATAAGTAGCACTGAATCGAGACCGTTGATTTTCTGTATTCGTATGATAATCTTGTCCAACAACTGTTTGAGAAGTCAATGTATGTTCATGATTATTTAAATCATACCATTCACCTGTAATCCCTAAACGATGTCCACCAGAGAAATAATGTCTGATTTTACCTAGAAAGCTACCTTGAACATAATGTGCAGGATTTGCCTTGGTACGATCCCTCCCTTGCCCACCTGTTTCGCCTCTATTCCCTGTTTCGCTACCATTTTGATAACCTCCAGATAACAAGAACAACGTATTTCCATAACGTGCAGCAAAAGATTGATTTAAAACAGCCGCAGCTTTTTGTCCAGCGTATGTTGCTTTGGTCGAGTTCGCAAATTTTTCGCCAGGTCTTAAAATATCTTCAGGATCTAATGTTCGGAATGCTATAACGCCCCCCAAAGCCCCTGTTCCAAAAAAGCTAGAATCTGAACTTTTGATAATATCAATACCGCCCATTGTATTAAAATCAAAATACCCTACCCCACCTTGTTGAGTAGGAGAGCCACCTGCATAAGCACCGTCATTTGAAAACGGTTGACGTATCCCATCAACAGTTACCAAAAGACGATTCCTATCCAAACCACGCATATTTAAACTAGCACTATCCTCATTAAAATTAACGGACGCATCTACACGTCTTGAAAAGTCTTCTAAGTCATCAATTTGACGATTTATTAATGTTTCTCGTGTTATTGTTGTGGTTAGAACTCTTGATTTACCAACGTTAGTATAATCTTTGTCAGGATCGATCTTCATTGAATTTAAAATAGGATCAGAAATTCCTTTGACCCGAACAGGACTTAAATTCACAGATGTTTCAGTCGTAGAAGATACAGCTTGAGTATCGGTCTGACCTACTTGTGCCCATGCAGACACTGGCAATAAACATAAAAAGCTAGAGGTCATTAACCCAACTGACCAAGATTTTGTCAAAACATATTTCATTTTAATCCACAGACAATAATAGAATAGAACGCTTATTTATATGAGAATAATTATTATATGCAAAAGATATTGCAAATCATTCTCAACTTTTGTATAAAGAAAAATAGATTTTATTGCAAATGATTCGTAATAACTTTTAAGTAAATAAGTGATTAACTATTTTATGATTTTTTTAAAAATCAGGAGATTTGAATGTCTGAAGTCAAAGACCAACCCCCTACCTATGCGTTACGCCTGGGAACCAGCAGTACGCACAGCAAATTAGATGAACATATTATGGGATTGGGATTATTTTCTAATCAAGAATCATATAAAAAATTTGTAACCTTACAATATTTTATTCATAACGATGCAAAACCCCTTTACGATCATGCAAAATTAAAAACCATTATTCCCAATTTGACTATGCGTAATCGCTTTGAAAAAGTAAAAGAAGACATGTTGGATTTAAACATGGAAATCCCAACAGCACCTACCCCCATACAAATCCAAAATGTATCAGCGGCAATTGGGGCATTATACGTCGTAGAAGGATCAAAATTGGGTGCAAAATACCTACTTCATCACGTTGAAAAATTTGGACTTTCAGATCAGTTCGGCGCACGTCATTTAGGTCCTGATGAAGAGGGTCGTGGGGTATCATGGCGTTCTTTTCAAAAAGCAATTGATACAGCAAATATCGATATTCCTGTTGCAGTAAAGGCAGCAGAACAAACATTTGATCGAGTATTCACATATCTCAATCAAATTACTGCATAACTCATGCAGTACACGGACTATCCTTTTTAGTATATTTTTAGCATCGTATCAGGTTTGCTCCTTTAAAGATCTTTCAATCACCTGATACGATTATTTTTATTTAAGTCACTCTAATCGGGTATCATCCAAATAAATTATGATATTCAAAATCAACAAGGTGTTCCCCATGACTAACTTGTCTTTTTCCCCATGGGAAATGTTTGTAAATGCTAATGTCGTTGTTCAAGCTGTAATGATTATATTGCTTTTTGGATGCTTATTAAGTTGGACAATTTGTATTGCCAAATCAATCGAACTTTTTTCAATCCGAAAAAAATTGATTTCTGAACAAAATCAATTACATCAATCTGGCACTATTAATCACGAACAAATTACAAACAGCAAGGGAATTGCAAGCACCATGCTGATGTCTGTTTTGGATGAATATCATTACTCCAAAGGTTTTACCCATGATTCAACAGGGTTAAAAGAACGAATTGCCATGGCACTAGAACGGGTTGAAGCCAGCGAAGGTCGCCGGTTACTTCGGGGTACAGGGTTGCTAGCGACAATTGGTTCTACGGCCCCTTTTATTGGATTATTTGGTACTGTTTGGGGAATTATGACTTCTTTTACAGGCATTGTTGCTGCAAAAGCAACCAGTTTAACCGTTGTTGCCCCTGGAATTGCAGAGGCATTATTGGCAACAGCACTAGGGTTGATTACAGCAATCCCAGCTGTTATTTTATATAATGTTTTTTCACGACATATTAGCAGCTGCAAAGCCAATATCGCTGATCTAAGCACATTAGTTATGAGATTGGTTTCGCGTGATATAAGCCAAATGACCAGTCCACAAAATAAAGGGCAAATTATTCAATTTGGTGTAAGATCAGCAGGAGACAAGTAATGATCCGTATGCGTCACAATGATGAAACGCCCCACGAGGTCAATGATATTAATGTCACTCCTTTTATTGATGTGGTCTTGGTTCTATTAATCATTTTTATGGTAGCAGCCCCCCTAAGCACCGTTAATATCCCCGTAAATTTACCAGCATCAACCGAACAACCTAAACCACAGCCTACAATGCCTGTCTATTTGACTATCCAAGCCAATCATGACTTGGCACTTGGTGATACAATTATTCAAAAAGATACATTAGTTAGTGCATTAGCAGATGCTACAAAAGGGAACAAAGAAGAAACCATTTTTTTACGCGCAGATAAAACAGTTGATTACGGCACACTAATCCAAGTTATGAATCAGCTGCGTCAAGCTGGATATTCAAAAGTTGGATTGGTTAACGCACAAGGGGAAAATAATACGCCATGAACACCTCTTTTTTCGTTATTAGCAACGACTATACCTATCGAAAAAAATCCTGTTCTTGTCTTCGTTGGCAGGAAATGCTCGATAGTCAAAAACGTAAGCAGGATTGCATTATATGGAGTTGGTCTTTAATTACCGCTACCACTTTAATTATAGCCTCAGTTTGGGCTACAACCCATATTCACCCGCATTCAAAAGAAATTAATCTTCCCCAGACCCCTCCCGCAATGATGATTGATCTTTCTGCGGATATTCCAACGCCACCTTCACCGGCTTCGACTGTGGCTACCGCCACGACCACATCCACACAACCTGAAATCAAAGAACCCGATAGTGTTCAGCCCTTAACAGATACAACCCCACAAATAACAGCACCTCAAGCACCATCACCTGCTATAGCAGTTCCTAAGTTTAAAAAATTACAAAAAATTAGTCATACTAAAATCTCACATCCCGTCCCAACACAGCAATCACCAACAATCAGCCAGCCAACAACTCAATCCTCCCCATCATCAACAAATACGCAATCATCGCAAAAAAGTTCAACACATAGCTCCTCAAGCTCACATGCTTCAACAGATCCTGCAACCTGGCAAAGTAATATTTTAAAAAAATTAGAGCGTCTTAAACGATATCCTTCTGAGGCCCAAAATGATCACATCGAAGGAACCACGGTTTTGCGATTAACAATTAATCGGCAAGGGCAAATTCTATCCACAAAAATTGTAAAAAGTTCAGGATCAACAATTTTAGACACAGAAGCACAGGCACTATCTCGTAGAGCAAACTCATTACCAGCTCCTCCAGAGGCCATCACGGGCAATACGATTACGTTAAATGTACCTATTGAATTTTATTTGTAACGTTAAGTTGAAGCAATTTACTTTGTATCAGCTTTAGAATTTGGTCTGCGATTAATGTAGCAACCCAAAAAAACAGCGCAAAAACGCTGTTTTTTTATTATTCTGAGGTAACTTGACTTAGCAATTAGACCCCTTCATTAATTTGTTCAGGCTGACGTCTTTCAATTAATGTAACCGTTGAACTGTTTCCAGTACCACTTTGTCCTGCTGTTAAGAAAAACGCACTTAAGATTGAATAAGAATGATCAAAAATGCTAGATTGAATTTCTTCATATTCCTTCCATACAACTGTATTTGTAAAACAATAAATTTCTAATGGAAGTGCTGAAAACTCAGGCTCCATTTGCCTAACCATACAGGTCATATGACGATGAACGCCAGGATGTTGGTTCAAATACTCCTCTAAATAAGCCCGAAACAATCCTATGTTTGTTTGTCGGCGACCATTTAAAATTGAAGCGTCTAAGTCATATCCTTTTTCTTTATTAAACTGTTCTAACTCTGCAATTTTTTTCGTAACATACGGTTTTAATAGTTTACTCTTTGATAGTTCTTCAAGTTCCGCACTGGATAAAAATCGAATACTATTGGCATCAATTAAAATTGATCGTTTAATACGTCGCCCGCCAGATTGCTGCATACCGCGCCAATTGATAAATGAATCCGATACCAACGCATAAGTAGGCAACATCGTTACTGTATTATCAAAATTTTGTACTTTTACAGTGGTTAATCCAATATCAGTAACCGTTCCATCAGCACCATATTTGCTCATGGTTAACCAATCGCCAACTTTTAACATGTTATTTGCTGCCAACTGAATCCCAGCTGCTAATCCTAAGATAGAATCTTTAAACACCAACATAATTACCGCAGCCATTGCTCCCAAACCAGTAATTAACGCCAATGGGGACTTATCAATAACTGCAGACACCATTAATATTCCAAAAAATAAAGCAGATAATAACTTTATTCCTTGAAATATCCCCCCTAAAGGCAGTTTTTCTGAAAGTCCTAACTTATTAGAGACTTTTAAAACTATGTTTAAGAAAGAAAAAACAGATAATAATGCATACAGCAAAATCCATAACTTTGTACATACAATAACTAAAGAGAAAGCTGGGAATCTGTTTACCCAAAAACTGACTTGCGCCAGTAAAACAACTCCTTGTACGGTAAATGCTAAACGATTAAATAACTGGTCTTCTGTAAAAACCTGCATCCAAACACGAGAACTTTTTTTGGAAAATTTATCCAAACGTCCCAAAACAACTTTGTGCAAAACAAAGTGTAAAATGACCGCTGTCAATATAATCGTAACGATTGCTGTTAAAAATAATGTGATTTCATTAAATTTAAAGCCCGTCTTTTCTAAAAGATCTATCATTTTCTGTTGCATATAGAATTCCATATTTAAATTTTTTTAAAAGAAAGCATCTTTATGCATTTCCTATGTAATCATTATGATGTACCGCTATTTGTTCTGATTTGAATATAAGAACCATTCTCAGTAATATTGCTCAAACAATAGTGGTAAAAATTTGTCAACACAAACTAAATGAGTGAATATTTTAAGAATCATTATAAAAATGATAATCTTTTACACTTCCCAAATAACATTGCGCCACTTTCTAACACTGTTAATAAAAGCCATTTTACAGCCAGGCTGAATATCTTTTTTATAAATCACTGCTTCTTTAATTTTATTTTGTTCTAGTAAATACTGGCGCATTGTTCCATTTAATAAACCTGATCTACAAACAGGGGTAATCCATTCCCCCTCCTTATACAAAATAACATTCCCATTGACAAATTCTGTCACCTCATTACGTTCGTTAAATAACAAACACTCCTGATCCATAGACACTTTAGGATAAAATTCACGTTGCGTAGTTTTATGATATAAAAAGGTGTTTCGGCTGTGCATACCCATTGGTGACCACGTTGCACGCAAAGAAGATAAAATAGGGAAAACTTCACTTATTTGGGTTTCTACTTTACCTGTAGCAGTTAATAATAGCCGAATTTTCCATGATCCATGAGGATGGTTTTGTGCAAGTTGTGCCAAAACCTTTTTAATAGATAAAAAATCATATGAGAAATTAAAATAATGTGCAGACTCTTTCAAACGATCAAGATGATAGTCATATAAAAAATAATTTCCATTTTCTAATAACAGAGTTTCTAATAATTGGTCAGGGATTTTCGATTGATACAACACTTGTGCCTTATGAATAATCTCTTCATATTCATCCTTTGAGGTCGAATCCCATGTAATCCCACCGCCAACACCGTAAACTGCTTGATCTTTATCAATAATCATCGTTCGTATAGGAACTGAAAAAATAGCTTGTTGATTGGGGGTTATAATCCCAAGTGCACCGCAATATATATTTCTAGGCTCTTTTTCTAATTGACAGATGATGTCCATTGTTTTTGCTTTGGGTGCCCCTGTCACAGAACCACAAGGAAATAAAGCTTGTAATATTTCAGTTACCGTCATTGTTGTTGATACAGATGCTGTTACTGTTGATGTTAGTTGCCAAACAGTAGGATATTTTTCTACTGTAAACAGATTAGGTACATTCACAGACCCCTGTAACGCAATTTGCCCCAAATCATTACGCAATAAATCCGTTATCATTAAATTTTCAGCGTGATTTTTTTCGTTGTGTAATATCCGTTGATTGGCATCATCTTCATCATTTGTCACTCCCCTTGGGGCTGTACCTTTCATCGGTTTTGTAATAATAGTACCTTCTTTGAATTCAAAAAATAATTCAGGGGACGCTGATAAAATTTGATAGGATCCTATATCTAAATACGCACTGTAATTAGCCTGTTGCGCTTTCAATAAGTGGAGATAAAATGCGTATGGATCTTGCTTAAATTGAGCATACATACGCAGAGTATAATTAACCTGATATGTATCCCCAATGGCAATATGGTGCTGTATTTTTTCAATTGCTTGGCGGTATTCTTCCCATGAAACATTCTCAAACCATTGGGGGTGGGACAAAGATCCTATATTTTTACCAAAAGTGGTTGCAGCCACAGGTTGATCGAAGATTCCGAACCATATCAATGGAAAATCACTAGGGGGGTGCGTCTTTAAATAAGAACGAAATGCGGGTGCTGCTTCATAACTGATAAATCCTGCGGCATAGTATCCTTTAGCAACAGCTTGTTCAACCTGATGTAAACAGGATATAACCTCGTCCAATTTGTTGGTTGCAATTTTATATAATGGTTTTTCAAAACAATAACGATAATCTGCAAAATCAAAACGAAACTTCATATAAATCAACTTGCTTGGAAAAAAACACTATATATTTATGATATTATTTTATAAATTACATGGAAAATGGATTATTTTCCTGCGACAACAACAATAATGTCGCGGCATTTCTGTATTTAGACGCAACCTCACCAACATATTCGTTATTTGTGGTATATACTTTTCCCTTTTTATCAACCATACCGATGTTAACATTGTTCATATTAAAAATATTTCCCTTTTTGTTAACCCTGCCAATATTATCATTTTTACTGTTGTAAAGATAACCATTCGAATAAATCCTACCAACGCTGATATTATTACCGTTGTAAATATTGCCATCCTTACTGATTTTACCAATACACAAGTTATCAACGTTGTATATATAACCAGCCTGATCAATTTTTTGAATACGAATACTAACATGACCAGGATTATTAACTGGAGCAACATTATTATACGAGGTATCTGCTGCCAAAGCAGCTGATGATATGCCTCCCTTTAATGATAAAATCCCAATAGATAGACATAAAAATATAGTATTTAATTTCATTTTTTTCTCTTTACATTGAGTGTATCGCTATTACGCAAAATATTACAAAAATAAAAAGTTGATTATATCATCCTAAATACACAAAATGACATTAATCTGTTATAAAAGAACTAATGTGGTAACAAGGATAATCCTGTTTGACGGTGTTGAGGATCAACATGTCCCTTATAAACGCC
Organism: Commensalibacter oyaizuii; assembly: GCF_029953265.1. Classification (NCBI taxonomy): domain Bacteria; kingdom Pseudomonadati; phylum Pseudomonadota; class Alphaproteobacteria; order Acetobacterales; family Acetobacteraceae; genus Commensalibacter; species Commensalibacter oyaizuii. The sequence goes on along the minus strand of NZ_JASBAO010000001.1, from coordinate 1,989,626 downwards.
AGAATGATCGTAAACATTCCCACTGGCATCCACCCTTCCTCTGTATGTCCCCGAACGATTATATACGCTGCCATTTGAATCCATACGCCCCTGATACGTCCCCGAACGATTATACATACTACCACTTGAATCCATACGTCCCTGATACGTCCCTGAACGATTATATACACTGCCTTTTGAATCCATACGCCCCTGATACGTCCCTGAACGGTTATATACACTGCCTTTTGAATCCATACGTCCCTGATACGTCCCTGAACGGTTATATATTCCGCCCTGCATTTGTGCCCACACATCAGATGATAAAAAGCTGGCACCACACAGCAATCCAACCAATAAATATTTAAAGTTTTTCATCTACCTATACTCCTTTGTAATAAAATAATGATTAATCATTTATATCATTCTTCCAATATCAGGACAAAATGAAACATATTTGAAGGGTGCAGATAAAATCTTGTTCAACTTACACGTATCATATAAGAATATTATTCTTCTATCTTTGCTTCTCAATGTTATGAGTTGAATATGAAATTTTGTAAATTTTCTCTATGGGTCTTTGGAGTATCACTTTGTGTAACCCCAATACATTCTGTTTTTGCGCAAGAACAATGGACAAATCATCTTACTGCTACTTCGTCACAAGAAAAAGCAACTTACCATGCAACGCCCCCTTTAAAACCTGCTAAAAGAAAATCAAAGAATCCTTTACGACATTCTGGATGGCATACGCATCCTGACCCCTATATCGAAGAGGGGGGTGTTTACACAAAGAGGCCCCACCCAGCCTTAACTCAACATCAAAAAACTTTAGATCACTATGGTAATGGCACCCCAAATAGTCATACTCCTCCTCCGTCTGCTGTTTTAAATCAGTCACGATCCACCTTTCAGCAACACGTAAAAATTACTGATCCAACCAAGATGTCTTATATTCCCCCTATTCCCATACCATCGGATAAATAAAAAGCATTGCATTTAACCTGATCCTGTTTCATGTTAACTATTTATTACTTTAATTGTTTTATTGAGATTTGATAACCATGCCTAAAAGTTCATTTTTACAAGAAGCCCAAGCAAGAGGGTTTATTTTCCAAGCAACTGATCTTGAAGGATTAGATGAAGCTTTATCAAAAGGTCAAATCTCTGCTTATATCGGTTTTGATCCAACCGCAGACAGCTTGCATGTCGGATCATTAGTACAACTTATGTTATTGCGTTTACTGCAAAAACACGGACATAAACCTGTTGCCTTATTGGGTGGAGGAACCGCACAAATTGGTGATCCTTCTTTCCGTGAAGAAGCACGCAGCTTGATGACCCAAGAAGTTATTGATGCCAATTTAAAAGGAATTGAACAAAATATTCGACAAATTGTCACCATCGATAATGGACCAAACAGCGGAATATTGGTCGATAATGCCGAATGGTTAAAAAAACTGCCTTATATTGAGCTTTTACGAGATGTAGGAATTCATTTTTCTGTTAACCGCATGCTATCTTTTGATTCTGTTAAAACGCGTCTGGATCGTGAACAAGGATTATCATTTCTTGAATTTAATTATTCAATTCTACAATCCTACGATTTTCGTGAATTAAATCGCCGTTATGGTACTGTCTTACAAATGGGTGGTTCTGATCAATGGGGCAATATTGTTTCTGGGGTTGAATTGGTTCGACGCATGGAAGGTAAACAAGTCTTTGGATTAACCGCCCCTCTTTTAACAACCAGCTCTGGTGCAAAAATGGGGAAAACAGCCAAAGGTGCCGTGTGGTTAAATGCTGAAAAATGTTCAATATTCGATTTTTGGCAATTTTGGCGTAATACAGAAGATGCTGATGTTGGAAAGTTCCTGAAACTTTTTACGGATCTTCCAATTGAAGAATGTGAGCGTCTTGCCGCGTTACCTGGTGCTGAGATCAACGAAGCAAAGAAAATTTTAGCAACCGAAGTAACAGCAATCTGTCACAATAGAGCAGCTGCAGAGCAAGCACAACAAGCAGCACAGGAAACATTTGAACAGGGGAAATTGGCACAAACAGGTTTACCTGAAATTACCTTACCCGCCAGTGAATTGGCAGTTGGAATCCCAGCCTTTAAATTATTTGCCCTCAGCCATCTAAGCAACAGTAACGCTGAAGCCAGACGTCTAATTCGTGGAGGAGGTGCCAAATTAAATGATCAAAAAATTGAAGACGAAGGACAAATCATAACCACAAATGACTTGCATGAAAATGTTTTAAAGTTATCTGCAGGTCGTAAAATACACCTATTGGTTAAATTTCAGTAACTTATTTGAAATGGATATCACAAAACGTAACTGATATTTTACTGTCTAAATAAGTAAGAAGTTATCTGAATCTAAATAATATCATAACCATAAGTTGTAGCCTTCTAAAAAAAAGCCTTGTTCTTTTGATTTAAAGAACAAGGCCAAAGATACGAGGTAACCTAAAATATCTCTCGGTCCCTATTCCTTTTCATCTTGATAGGGACGACCATAATAAGAATCTAATAAGATCTGTCTTAACTCTGCAATCAAAGGATAACGGGGGTTAGCGCCTGTGCACTGATCATCAAATGCATCCAAAGCCAGTTGATCGACGCGATCTAAAAACTCTTTTTCTCCAATACCAAATGCTTGAATGGAAGCAGGAATATTAAGCTCTGCTCTTAAGGATTCCAACCATGCAATCAATTTACTAACTTTAACCGATTCTGTATCAGATTGATGAGTTAATCCTAAGTAATCAGCAACTTGGGCATAGCGTTCCACTGCTTGGGGATGCCCATACTGACTAAATGCTGCTTGTTTAGTTGGATTATTAGTCGCGTTAAACCGGACAACATTGCTGATTAAAATCGCATTGGCAATGCCATGGGGGATATGAAACGCTGCCCCAATCTTATGCGCCATAGAATGACAAATCCCTAGAAAGGACTGAGAAAAGGCGATTCCTGCGATGGTTGCTGCGCTATGTACTTTTTCCCTAGCAACAGGGTTTTTAGCCTCTTCAGTATAACTTGCCAACAAATACGTTTTTAGTAGTCCCAGCGCTCGTAAAGCCTGACCATCTGAAAATTCGCTGGCTAGGACGGAAACATATGCTTCCAAAGCATGAGTAATCGCATCATACCCACCTGCAGCACATAAGGATTTAGGCATATCCATAACTAGATTTGCATCAACAATAGCCATATGTGGGGTCAAAGCATAATCAGCCAATGGGTATTTCTGTCCTGTCTCATCATCGGTAACTACAGCAAAAGGTGTAACTTCTGATCCTGTACCAGATGTTGTCGTAATACAGATCAGTTTGGCTTTTTCCCCCATTTTTGGGAAACGACAAATACGTTTGGATATATCCATAAATCGTAATGATAAATCCTCAAAATTAGTCTCTGGATGTTCATATAAAACCCACATCAATTTTGCCGCATCCATGGGCGATCCACCACCAAGGGCGATAATTGTATCGGGCTTAAATAATTGCATTGCCTGTGCACCCTTACGCACAATACTTAGAACTGGATCAGCCTTTACCTCATAAAAAACTTCACAAATAACCCCATGACTTTGTAATTGATCCACAATTTGTTTCACATATCCATTTTCATACAAAAATGAATCCGTTACAATAAAAGCACGTTTGGCCCCTTGGGTTGCAACTGCATCCAACGCGGGCAACAAAGAACCACGACGGAAAATAATAGAACTGGGAATGATGTGACACAACATATTTTCTGCTCTCTTGGCAATCACTTTAGTATTGAGAAGGTGCTTAGGACCAACATTTTCTGAAACAGAGTTTTTACCCCAAGCCCCACATCCCAACGTCAGAGATGGAGCTAAATTAAAGTTATAAATATCCCCAATTGCACCGTGGGCCGCAGGTTGATTAATCAGTACCCTGCCCGTTTGCATTTTACCGCTAAAATAATCAATACGATCCTGACATTTTTCTTGATCTGTATATAATACAGATGTATGACCAAGCCCCCCCATATCCACCAATTTCTTTGCAATATCTACAGCTTCATTAAAATCGCTAGCCTTAAACATCGCAAGTACCGGAGATAGTTTTTCATGAGCAAAAGGTTCACTATGTTCAGCCTTAGTAACCTCACCTACTAAAATTTTAGCTTTTACGGGAACTTTAATTTTTGCAAGTTCAGCGATCTTAAACGCTGATTGACCTACAATCTCTGCATTTAAAGAACCCTTTTCATTTAGAATAATACTACGCACTGCTTTTGTTTCATTGGTATTTAAGATATGCGCACCATATTCTTTTAATAATTGCTTTACCTCTTCATAAACAGATGCAACGACAACGATTGCTTGCTCTGATGCACAAATCATCCCATTGTCAAAAGTTTTAGACAATAAAATAGAAGAAACTGTGCGTTTTAAATCAGCACTATCATCAATAACGACGGGTGTATTTCCTGCCCCCACCCCAATTGCAGGCTTGCCTGAGCTATAGGCAGCTTTTACCATTCCAGGACCACCTGTTGCCAAAATCGCTGCAATCTGTGGATGCTGCATAATTGCACTAGATAATTCTACCGAAGGCTCGTCAATCCAACCAATAATATCCCTGGGTGCCCCTGCTGCAACTGCTGCATCTAAGACGACTTTTGCGGCTGCAATGGTACATTTTTTTGCACGAGGATGCGGGGAAAAAATAATCGCGTTACGAGTTTTTAAACTGATCAATGCTTTAAAAATAGCGGTAGATGTCGGGTTTGTAGTCGGAATAATTCCACAAAGTATACCCATTGGTTCGGCATAGGTTACAGTACCAAAGGCTTTATTTTCAGAAACAACACCACAGGTTTTATCATTTCTGTATTTATTTAATATATATTCGCTTGCGAATGAATTTTTAATTACTTTATCTTCAACAATTCCCATCCCTGTTTCCAAAACAGTTTGTTGTGCTAAAGGAATACGTTGAGCAAAGGCTGCTTTGGCAGCTACCATAAATATTTTATCAATCTGCTTTTGTGAATAAGAAGAGAAAATATCTTGGGCTTTTTTTACTTTGGCAATTAGGGTATCCAGCTCCGATAAATTCGTGACTGTCATTAAAAATCTCCTAATTCTATTAAAAACGCTTAAATAATAATTTTTCTAAAATCTAAAATTATTCAAATCTTTTAGGTAAAGAACCATAAAAACTTGTCATATTATCGAAAATTATAAATAAATATTAGCTAATTATAAGCTATTGTCCAAGCATTTAATCACGCCATTTTTAACAAAAATTTCTTGATTAAATTAAATATTCTAATTAAAATATTCAGTTCATAAAAATTTATTTTAAATACTTTTTTTATATTATTTTATAAATAAATTTTAAATTCCTAATATAACCTGTAATAATATTATGAATTTTATATCTTATAAAAAATTTAATAATGTTTTTTTCTATTTTTAAACCATATTATGAAAAATTTTTACAAAAAATATTCACAACATACAAAATTATTGATATAATGTAACAAAATAAAAAGCGCATCAACAAACAGAAGAATTTTCTTCTGTTTGTTGACTTATAACTACTACGTCAGAATTTAAATATAACTTCTTCCTGTAAATTTAGACCACACTACTGCCAATTGATCCCCTATCCCCCGTTTTGCGGGTATATGATCCCATAATATTGACCGCTTTAAATCACGTTTAGCAAGGGTAATTGGTAAAATTGCTGCATTTTTCTTTCGCCCTAACGCCTTTACTTTTTTACCAGCATCTAAATAGATATGTACCTTCTCAATTAGCAACATTCTAATTTGTGCAACAATCTCAGCATTACTTACAATTCCATCATCCGTTCTAATTAAATGTAAATTTTCAATCGTCTCAGTCGGAAAAGGACAACGCCCTATCTGTAACATTTGCGGTAAATAACGTGCCATTCGAACAATATCGTATGCGACCCCTAAGGCCCCCACCGCATATAATTGTGCTTTATCCTGTATCCCTAAAATAGAAGCAATAGTTTGTTGCAACGCACCAGAAGATAGCATCATCATATGATCCCAATGCTCCCAATCTTTGATACCATCTAACTCTATTTCTCTAGCTTCAATCATCGATAATAAAACACTAGGATTTAAAGTTTTCTGGGCAATCGATTCTCTGATAAAAGGTGCTATTTCGTGAGTTCTATCTTTGCCTTCTATTAATTCCCGCCACCATTGCAGACGAATAAACCCTGCCATCGGCCCTGCAACGGACCATGATGCTGGCAAAGCAACTGCACGTGTTATTTCAATATAAAACGCAGTCAATCGGAATACGAGCTCTCGATGGGGTGGAGGAATAAACAACGTGCAAAAAAAACGATCTGGATCATTTTTTTGAACATATTGTGCACAAAAAGAAAGTAAAGAAGATGTGTTTTGGTTGGGCATAAAAATACTGTATGATAAAAGAATTCAAAAGAAAATTATAAACGTTTTACGATTAAACCTTTATAAATGTCGTAATAACTTTTATATATATAAATAATAAGAACTAAAAAGGTCTTATATTAAATTTAAGATAACGAGGAACAAAATGACATTTGAACTTGCACAACTCCCATTCCCCCCCAACTCTTTATCTCGTTTAGGGATGAGTGAAGAAACATTACAATTTCATCACGGAAAACATCACCAAACCTACGTAAATACATTAAATGACTTGGTTGCTGCCAATCCTGCACTACAAGGTAAGACCCTCGAAGAATTGATTGTAATGGCCGCTAAAGACGAAGCCTTAACCCCTGTATTAAACAATGCAGGTCAACATTACAACCACAGTATGTTCTGGAATTCAATCAGCCCAGATGGCGGAAAAATGTCTTCATCTTTTGAAGAACGCATCGTCAAAGATTTTGGATCTGTCGATAATTTTAAAGCTGAATTTAAAAAAGCAGCAACCACTCAATTTGGTTCTGGTTGGGCTTGGTTAGTCTTAGACAATAGCGGTAAATTAATTATTACTAAAACACCAAATGCAAAAAGTCCACTTTCTGAAGGCCAAGGTAAGGCTCTGTTAACCATTGACGTTTGGGAACATGCATATTACATCGATTTCCGCAATCGTCGCCCAGACTTCGTTGATAATTTCCTAAACAAACTAGCAAATTACGATTTTGCTGAACAGCAATTAAACGCTAAATAATTACGTTTAATAGATAATAAAAAGCCCGACACTATATGTCGGGTTTTTTAATTTATTAGGCTTTTTCTTCTTTTTCCTTAACTTCACTGGCCGCAAGCTCAATTTCTTTAACAGGCTCGGCTGTTTTTTCTTTATCTTTATTATTTTTACCTATCGCTGCTTTGACCTTTTTATTGCCCTTATTGGCTTCGTTGGCTTGCATTGCTTTACTTTCCAATACCGTTGTCACGGTACTGCGTAAAACTTTTACCCGAACATCGCTGGATAATTCAACTTCCATTTCATCGGAATCTTCTTGGTTACGAATAACAGTTGCAACAATTCCACCCGCAGTTACAATTTTATCACCACGACGTAATGACTTCATACTTTCACGTAACTGTTTTGCTTTGGTTTGTTGTGGACGGATAATCATAAAGTAAAAAATTAGAAAAATTCCAACAAAAGGCAACAAGCTGACGATCATTGACCCACCCCCAGCACCACCGCCACTGGCTTGCGCATAAGCAGAAGGAATCAGCAAATCCATAATATTCATCATTAAGTTATTTCCTATCATATCCACACGATGTATAGTTATTTAATTCAAATAGATACCCTTTTTCATATTACATATAAAGCAAAACTCCTACTAAAATTATTTGGAAAAAACAAATGAATGCTGATCTGATCCCTTTACTAGAACGTATTGCAACGGCACTAGAACAATTATCCCCTCCAAAACCACATATTGATAATGTTCATCAAGCCAATGCCTTTATGTGGTCGGCTTCTAAAAATTGCCTAATCCCTATTGATGACGTAACCTTTGTTGACGTTTCATTATTACAGGGTCTATCCCATCAAAAAGCCACCTTATTTGAAAATACCTTACATTTCGCCAAGGGTCTGCCTGCTAATAATGCTATGTTATGGGGTGCTCGGGGGATGGGAAAATCCTCGTTAATTAAATCTGTACACCAAGAGGTCAACAAAGAACTGAAAGGTCAATTTGAAGAAATAAAAATTATTGAAATTCCGCGAGATGATATTCACTCTCTACCAACCCTATTACAATTATTAAAGCCCTTACCACATCGTTTTATTATCTTTTCAGATGACTTATCTTTTGAAAAAGAAGATCGCGATTACAAAGCCCTTAAATCCGTTTTGGATGGTGGCATTGCAGGCCGGCCAAACAATGTCTTATTTTATGCCACCAGTAACCGCCGTCACTTAATGCCACGTGACATGATCGAAAATGAAAGCTCTACAGCCATTAACCCATCTGAAGCAATTGAGGAAAAAGTCTCTTTGTCCGATCGTTTTGGATTATGGATTGGGTTTCACAATTGTGATAAAACACTTTACGATAACATCGTCAAAGCCTATGCCAAAGATCGCAACCTATCTATTTCAGAAGAGGACCTTCTTGCCCAAGCTAATGAATGGTCTATCACGCGGGGTTCTAGGAATGGCCGTGTAGCTTGGCAATTTATCGAAGATTTAACTGCAAAATTAAAGAAATAAGATAAATACCACTTCAGTCCCTGCTACTTTCTAAGTGTATTTTTCAATCATATTCAAAATAATAAAAAATAAAGTAGTATTTGATATTTACTTCTTCAAAAGCACAGTTTTGAAACTGTGCTTTTTATTTTAGTCCTTTAAAACAAAAACGATGCCTAAATCCAGCGACACTGTGATGGATATATGATTAGCATTTCAACTGCATTTTTTATTAAGATCAAGAAATAAGATTAATCTACATCATTCTATAAAAAGAGGCTGTGATTTGATCAACCGATTTTGCTTAATCCCCCCATATAAGGACGCAGAACTTCTGGAACCGTAATTGTGCCATCTGCATTTTGATAATTTTCCATCACAGCCACCAATGCACGCCCTACTGCAACACCAGAGCCATTCAGTGTATGCACGAATTCAGGTGAAACTTTTTTCCCTTCTTCTGCCTTGGGACGAAAGCGCGCATTCATACGGCGTGCCTGAAAAGCCTTGGTATTCGAACAAGAAGAAATCTCACGCCAAGCTTGTTGACCAGGCAACCAAACTTCTAAGTCCCAAGTTTTAGCAGCACCAAATCCAGTATCTCCAGAACATAACAAAATACGGCGATAAGGTAGGCCCAGTTTTTCTAATACTGTTTCCGCACAACGGGTCATTCGTTCATGCTCTGCTTCGCTTTCATCTGGTGTGGTAATGCTGACCATTTCCACTTTGTAAAATTGATGCTGACGAATTAATCCACGCGTATCACGTCCAGCAGCCCCAGCCTCACTACGAAAGCAAGCTGATAAAGCCGTTCTACGAATAGGTAATGCTTCTACAGCGATTAATTCATCTGCTTGCATCGCTGTCAACGGTACTTCTGCAGTGGGGATTAACCAACGATCATCTGTTGTACAAAAAGATTGATCACCAAATTTAGGCAATTTATCCGTATTATACATGGTTTGTTCATTCACCAGTAATGGCACAACATGCTCTATATATCCGTGTTCATTCGTATGCAAATCTAACATATACTGGCCCAAAGCCCGATCCAGCCTTGCCAACGCCCCTTGCAAAATACTAAAACGCGCCCCTGATAGTTTAGAAGCAACTGTGAAATCCATCATGCCTAATTTTTCACCCAGCTCAAAATGCTGTAATGGTGTGAACCCTAATTCTTTGGGTTCCCCCCACTGGTGGATAATGACGTTTTCGGTTTCGTCTGCACCGTTTGGCACTTCTGGTGCCAGTCGATTAGGAAGTCCAGCCAAAATCTCGAATATCTGCGCATCCAACGCATCTGCTTTGGCTTGAATAGCTTCTAATTCTTGGCGTAAAGCAATCCCTTGCGCTTCTAATTCTGAAGTATCTTGTTTATCTCGTTTTAACTGTCCAATTTGTTTAGACAAATTATTACGATCTGCCTGTTTTTGATGCAAATCATTCAATAAGGAGCGGCGTTCTTCGTCATATTTTAATAAATCGTCACTGATAGGGGCAATTCCACGACGTGCCAAATCGTCATCAAAAGCAGTCGGATCAGCACGCAACGCGCGAAAATCATGCATTATAAGTTCTCCTCAAATAATTTAGGCTCTACCAAACGAGCAGAAAAAATAGAAATTTCATATAAAATAATCAGCGGAACCGCCAAAGATATTTGCGTAATCACATCAGGTGGGGTCAAAATCGCTGCAATAACAAAAGCAATAACATAAGCATACCGTCTAAATTTTTTTAGTTTAGCAACCGTAACAAAACCAACTTTGGCCAACAGAGTCAATAAAACAGGTAATTCAAACGCAATACCAAAAGCCAAAATTAACCGCGTTACCAATCGCAAATACTCAGAAACCTTAGCCTGTAATTCAATATGCATCTGATTACCTGCCCCATCAATTTGAAAAGATAGAAAGAATTTCCATGCCATTGGAAAAACAAAATAATAAGCCAAGGCAGCCCCTAGTATAAATAAAAACGGAGTAGCAATTAAAAAAGGGGCAAATATTTTTTTTTCATTTTTATATAATCCAGGTGCAATATAGATCCAAGCTTGGGTAGCAATCATGGGAAAAGATAAGAACGTAGCTCCGAAAAAAGCGACTTTAATATTTGTAAAAAAAGCTTCTGTCAGATCTGTAAAAATCATCTGTGGATGTTGCCCCTTGGCCCGTAATGCACTTTCTAAGGGGTGGGCTAAAAACAAGTAAATTTGTTGGGAAAAATGATAACAAACTGCAAAACTTATAACGAAAGTAACCACACACCAAATCAAACGACGACGCAATTCAATGAAATGCTCCATCAATGGCATGGCCTTATCATTTAATGTTTCTGTTTCTTGATCACTCATAACCATCTCTGTTCTTTATATTTCGCGATTTGGGGTGGTATCATCGGTGGTGATGGTGGTGATGCGCGTCTAACTTGCATCCGTTGGGCAACTGGCGGTGGGAAAAATGTGGGGGCAGGATCATCACGTTCCAATGCCTCGACATCGATATCATTATCCACATCCTCTTCAACGCCAGTATGATCCACCGCTGACCCTATATAAGGTGTCGGATTAATATCGGTTGTCTCGAACCCCTGATTCCCTGAACCTGTTAATGCTGTGTGAGAAGATAAGGGAGGATTTTTAAACGTATCTTGCAAAGAACCATCCCGATCAATTGCGCCTAATATGACCCCTTTAACATTCATGTGGCGCAATTCCATCAATTGATCTTTGGCCTCTTTTAAATCAGTATCTTTGACCATTTCATCAACTTGATTATGAAATTCCCCCGCCATTTTGCGACATTTTTTCAATGTATCAGAAAACCAACGGATAACTTTTGGGAAATCCTTCGGCCCGATAAAAATCATACTGACAATCCCAATCAATAAGATCTCTGCCCAAGAAAAATCAAACATCTTTTGTTATTGCCCCCTCCATTCCCCAACCATCACGATGATTATGGTATATGTTTCTTCATTTTATCTATACGGGTTCTGAACATAAAATGCAGCAACTAATTTCACAAATCTCCAGGGGTTTGATATGGGATATCGGCAAATAACTCTTCTTTTTTAGGCAAGTCCTGCAAATCATTTAATCCCAAATATCCCAAAAATTCTTTGGTCGTTCCCCATAAAGTGGGACGACCTGGAACCTGTTTATGTCCACATGGTTTAATAAGCATATTTTCCAGTAAACTGTCTAAAACATTTTGATTTAAACTAACCCCACGTATACGTTCAATATCTGCCCGTGTACATGGTTGATGATAAGCAATAATGGCCAAGGTCTCCATCGCAGCCCTTGAAAGGCGCTTGGGTTTAACAATAACTTTTACCAGATACGGGGCCCATTCTTCGGCGGTGCGAAATTGCCATCCCCCACCTATTTGACATAGTCGTATCCCTCGATATGCATATTCTGCCTGTAAATCCTTTAATACTTGCTGCAATTCCGTAATAATTGTTGGCATATCCTTAATAATTACGGAATTTTTCATTAAAAGATCCAATATCATTTTCTCTGATACAGGCTCAGGTTGTGCAAAAATAAATGCTTCAATCAACCCTTTTAATTCATTCGGAATTAAAGTCATAAGTCGGACTCTCTTTCCTCTAAATGCTGATCGCTTTGCTTACGTAATTGAATTTGGCCAAACTGTTCTTTTTGTGTCAATTCAATCTGACCCGATTTAGCCATTTCCAATCCTGCTAGTAACGTTCCACTCCATGCGGCTTTGACCTGCCGCAAGGTCATTTCAGCAGTAGCATTTTGCCCAGCAATAACCGTATAGTGGGGCAAAAATGCATCCAATACGTGCCACCCTGGTATATTACTTTGCCCAAGTAGTCTTTTTAACCGTGATAGTGCATCTTTAACGGTCCAAAAATTAAAAGATCGCAGACGCCATTCTTTTTTCTTATTTTTTTTGCGCATAGAGGTTACATAAGCACTGATAAATCGCGATAAATCCAAAATAACCCCAGAAGAATCAATTTTTGTTCGATCCTCAAAATAACCACGAATAAATACTTCATGCCCACACAACGGACGGCTTTGCATCCATTGGGCGACTTTGTTAATGCGCTCTAGCTCCTCAAGACGTTCTTGTAATAAATCGACTGCCTGTTCTGTATCCTCAATATCTGTTGGTTTTTCAGGCAATAATAAACAGGACTTTAACCATGCCAACCATGCCGCCATCACCAACCAATCCGCGGCCAACTCCAAACGAATTTTCTGTGCTGATTCAATAATATCGAGATACTGCTCTACCAAAGGTAAGATTGCAATACGCGCCAAATCAACCTTTTGCGTGCGCGCAAGTTGCAACAATAAATCCAGTGGCCCTTCAAACCCTTCCAAATGAACAACAAAGGATTCAGAGGACTGAATCCTTTGTTCAGAAAAATTCTCTATGGATTTTTCCATATTATTGCACAGTAACCTTAAAAGTTAGCTGGCGTACAAGCAATGCTTTTTGCCTTTAGCTGACTACAAAAAGCACCAGCCTGTGTTTTAGATGCGAAACCCTTAACACGTAAACGATATACTGTATTGCCGTTAACCTCAGCCTTTTGAATAGTAGGAGAATGTCCGCCCAATAATTCAGGTGCTTTTTTACGTAAAACTTGCCATTGCTTTTGCGCAGCACTTTCAGAACCCAACGCAGACAATTGAACCCCAAATTTGCCATTGGAAGATGTAGCAATAGCTTGCTTTTTCACTGGTTTTTTAGGCTCAGTTTTTACCGTCTTTTTAGTTTCCACCGATTTATGCTGAGGTACATCATGATGTTTCACATGTGTTTTCTTTGGAGGCGCAACGGGTTCTGGTACATTTTCTGATGCACTGTTATTAGCAGCTGTATTCGTTGACGGCGCAACAGGAGATACACCACCCGATGGCGAAGATGTTTGCCCACTTTGCCCCGAAGACGTCTGATTAGTCGCAGTAGCAGGCGGCAAGGCAGGTGGTTTTGCATATTGTTCTGCTAAGGCCGATGGATTTGGCTGTTCTGGTCCTGGTGCCAGTGTAGTTTGACCTGGTATTCCACCCGCTGGGTTATTAGGATCTGGCACGGTATTGACCCCAACTCCTAATCCAATAGTTTCTACATTTCCTGAACTCGCAATTTTTTCTTTGGCAGGTTCCGTGGGAGGTTCAAAAACTGGGATACCTCTGTTGGATGATCCAAATAACATCCATCCCCCAACAAACAAGACCAATAAAGCACCAATACTGCCTGCGGCATAAGTTAAGCGACGACTGCCAGAATCACCACGTCCCAATGTTTCCATAAACCCAAACCGAGAAGGCTTTTTACGATCATACTCTTGATCGTCATATGGATATTCCTCGTCGTCATGATAGGGGGACGCCATACGTTCACGATCATTATAAACCCGTTGATTTGGATGCGGGGCTGGCCTGTCACTGTGATTATCCAGCGCATCTTCATCGAAAAATGATTTTCTCTTTGAAGGGTCTGGTGAATTGGGGTCTATCATCTCATTTCCTCTACCGGTTCAACACCTAAAATCATCATCGCAGAACGAATAACACAAGCAGTCGCTTCTACCAACGCCAAACGTGCCATCGTTCCTGAAGTATCATCTTCTTGAATGAAACGTAATGTCGCATCATCACGTCCAGCATTCCATAACGCATGAAAGTCAGCAGCAACTTCCATCAAATAATACGCAATACGGTGCGGCTCTCTGACCAAAGCGGCACTTTCTACCACTCTGGGCCATTGGGCAAGACGACGCATAACGGCTAGCTCTGCATCACTTTGCAACTGATCCAATTTTGCCTTGGCTAATTGTGCAGCACAAATTACATCATTACCAAATTTTTCTATGGCCGAACGCAATACAGATCGACAACGTGCATGTGCGTATTGTACGTAAAATACGGGATTATCGCGTGTCTGCGCAACAACTTGCTCCAAATCAAAATTCATTTGGGCATCTGCTTTACGCGTCAACATCGTAAATCTTACTGCATCTTTACCCACTTCATCGATCAAATCCCGTAACGTAATAAAAGTTCCTGCCCGTTTGGACATTTTTACCACTTCACCATTACGAACCACACGCACGATTTGACACAAAACCACTTCGAAATCAACAGGTTTTTGATTGGTTAATGCCTTAATTGCAGCACGCATGCGTGGAACATACCCACCGTGATCTGCCCCCCAAATATCAATTAATACTTGGGCTCCACGTTCAACTTTATCATAATGATATCCGATATCATTAGCAAAATATGTCGCAGACCCGTCTGATTTGCGTAAAGGACGATCGACATCATCACCATAAGCTGTAGATTTAAACAGAGTTTGTGGGCGTTGTTCCCAATCTTCAACAACCTTACCTTTTGGAGGTTCCAAAACACCCGTATAAAGCAGCCCTTGTTCTTTTAGCGATTCTAGGGCTTTATCTGCCATTCCAGAATGTAAGATAGATAACTCGGAAACAAATATGTCGTGATGAACACCAAGTGCTGTTAAATCATCACGAATGCCAGCCATCATGGATTCTAGCGCACATTTGCGGACCGTTTCAAACCACGTGGGCAACGGCAAGTTTTCGCTGCCATTTAATAATTTATCCCCATAATCTTGGGCCAACTTTTGCCCAACAGGAATTAAGTAGTCCCCTTGATATTGCAATCCCGTCGGCATAATATGTTTGAAACGATCCTCAAACATTTCTGCCGGACAATCTTGCCCCAAGGCTTGTAAATACCGCCAATATGTTGCCCATGTCAGTGCAATCACTTGCGCACCAGCATCATTAATATAATATTCTTTGGTAACATCAAATCCAGTTTTAGCCATCAAATTGGCCAACACATCGCCAACCACAGCACCTCGACAATGACCAACATGCATTGGCCCTGTTGGATTAGCAGAAACATATTCAACATTTACCTTTGTACCATGACCAATCTTACTGGCACCAAAGATCTCTCCTGTTCGTAAGATCGTACTTAACAAATTTTGAAACATCTTGGTCGAGATTTTTAAGTTAACAAAACCGGGCCCTGCGGGTTCTGCATGATCAATCCCATCAATTTGTTTCAAATAATCTGCCAATTCCACGGCCAACTCTTGAGGACGACGTTTGACAAACTTTGCAACGATGAGTGCTGCATTCGTTGCCATGTCCCCATGAACAGGATCTTTGGTTGGGGTCAATTCGACGCGATCTATTATTGTTTGGGGTAATTCTGGCACGGTCTGTCGTAAAGCTTCTAAAACAGAATGACGGAAGAACACGTACAGATTATGATCATTCATATAAAAACTATCTTTCTCAAAACCAAATGAATATTTGAATTCCCTTTTACCGAACCCTTTGTAAAAAAGCCATTCTATCTTTTATATAACACTAGTAAATAACTTAGGCCAATACCGCTAAATCCGTTAAACGCTGATATTCCTCGATCGCGTAACGGTCAGTCATACCAGCTATATAATCTGCCACAACGCGTAATTCACCTTTTCTTTGCTTTCTTTCAGAGGCTTTTTGTAATCGTTTTTGCCATTCTTTGGGTAATAAATCAGTATTCTCTGATAGAATTGAAAATAATTCCTTTACTAATTGTTTGCCTTTACGACTCATACGATTCACACGCCAGTGATAATATAGATTCTGGTATAAAAACTGACGAATCTGTTGATTGGCTTTACCCACCTCGTCACTAAACTGTACTACCCCTATTTTCGCGTATCGAATATCATCAACGTGCTTGGGTGCCAAGGCCTCTATATTACGCAAAGTTTGCGTTTTTAAATCGGTAACTAAATAATCGATAATCCTGCGAATCATCTCATGTCGTAACCTATTATCAAAGTGTTCGGTGAACTGACAATCATTCATTGCTTTTTTAGCTTCGTGCAAGGCTTCTCCTACCAAAGGCAAATCTCTCAACTCATTTAGATTTAATAACCCCGCCCGTAATCCATCATCTAAATCATGACTATGATATGCGATGTCATCGGAAATGGATGCAATTTGAGCCTCGGCTGAGGCGTAACTAGATAATTCTAAAGGGTAATATTGGTTATATGTTTGTAAATACGGATCTGGCTTTAAAACAGGGCCATTATGTTTTGCCAGCCCTTCTAAACTCTCCCACGTTAAATTTAATCCGTCAAAATGAACATAACGTTGTTCAAGACGTGTAACTTGGCGAAGAGATTGATCATTATGGCTAAAACCATTATATTCCTTCATTACTTCTTGTAACGCCCATTCCCCTGCATGACCGAAAGGCGGGTGCCCTAAATCATGTGCCAATGCTAAACACTGAGTCAGATCTTCATTCAATTGTAAAGAACGCGCAATCGAACTGGCAATTTGTGCCACTTCAAGAGAATGTGTTAAACGTGTTCGGAAAAAATCACCTTCGTGATTAATAAAAACTTGTGTTTTATATTGTAATACACGAAAAGCCGTCGAATGAACAACACGATCCCTATCCCGCTGCCATGGTGTTCGGCTAACGGATTCCGCTTCGGGATAAACGCGCCCTCTGGCACTCGTTTCTTGTACAGCATAGGCAGCCAGTTTCATGATTATGCCTTTTCTATATTTGTTATAAATGACAAAACGTAATAGAATTAAATTTAATCAGCAAAATTTCTAAAAATTAATTGGTTTTGCATTTACGCTATCTTAATCATTTAATATTATCATAAAATATATCACATATTCATTTATACTAGGTCTATATTTTATGAAACTTGCCACTTGGAATGTCAACTCTGTTCGACAACGAAAAGAACTTGTTCAAGAATGGTTAAAAAAAGAACAACCAGACTGGCTTTTTCTACAAGAAATCAAGTGCCAAACCGAACAATTCCCCGTCCAGTCATTTGAAGATTTGGGGTACCAAGCCGTTGTACATGGCCAAAAAGCCTATAATGGTGTTGCTATTTTAAGCCGTCACCCATACCAATTACACTATACTACCCTGCCTGACCTCGACGAAAAAAATCCTCAAGCACGCTATATTGAAATTGAAAGTGAAAATATTATTTTGTGCAATCTATACCTTCCTAACGGAAATTCAGGGGGAGAGGAAGGTTTTCAACGAAAAATCGACTTTATTAACGCCTTAATATTACGTGCAAAAACATTACTGGAACAAAGAAAGAATTGTATTTTTGCTGGAGACTTCAATATTTGTCCAACAGACCAAGACTTCGCACCTGAAACTCTATCTGCCGAAGATGCCTTAATCAATCCTCAGAGCCGTCGAGGCTTTTACCAACTATTGTGGGCTGGACTAACAGACGCAGTTAGATCCCTCTACCCTACACAGCATTACTATACCTTTTGGGACTACACTCGGGGGGCTTGGCAACGTAATGCAGGACTAAGAATTGACCATGCCTTGTTATCCCCAAAAATTGCCGAGCAACTTTACAAAGTTACTATTGACAAAAAGGAACGATCCAAAGAACAGCCTTCAGATCATGTACCTTTAATAATTGAATTTTAACTTACAAAAAAATGCTGCTTTTAACAGCATATTCATACTAAGATGCCATCCAGTGCGGAGTTGCTGTTTTGTATGGTGTCTCAAAATCTTCGATTACATTCCAAAACTTATGATGATCTAGTATAATCAAAGAAGGTGATTTTGCCTCTCCCTTGATACAACGATATAAAATTCTGTTGATTGCGCGATTAAAGACTCCCGGTCCTGTTTTATATGCGATAAACAAATCTTTATGCATGTAGGAATTATGATATAAAGTACGAATACATTCGTTCAAAATAGGACTATTGGCAACAGAACCAAAGAAATCATTGTGAACAACATAATTGTCTGTCAACAAAAACACGTGTTCGTACGCTGTTGAAATAACAGAATAAAATTGTTCTATTGATCTAATACGTATATCGGCATCCAACCACCAACCACCATAATGATTGATGACATGAATACGAAGGAAATCTGCTGCTTCAGCAGGATGACGTGCAGAAAGAAAAATATGACGAGCCTCAACGCCATAATTTTGATAAAGCCACTCTGTTGCTTCTGCTTTATCAAAAATTCTTAAATTAAAATGCCCTAGTTGCTTTTGATAATCAAAATTTTGCGTAACTTCAGGCGGAGGATTTTGATCCCAATACATAAATAAATTATTTGGAATAACGTTGAAAGCTGCTTTACTACATTCCCTAGGACTGATAGACACCACCGGATTAGGGTTGAAAATATCCATCATAATAGAGAGGTAAATGCGATCTGCCTCTTCCCCCGTTGGAAATTCTTCATAACAATTTTGCATTACCGAAATGGCAGATAATGCATCATTATTTTCTTTATATTGTTTCCAACCAGTTAAATAATTATAAAAAGGAATACTAAGATTTTTTAACTGTTCTAGCTCTTCATCCTTTATAGGCAAATTGCCTTTTAAAAGTGCAACTATTCTAATCATCCACAAGATATGGCATAATGGATATTCTGCTGGACTTTTCGAGTGCATATTATAAGCAAGTTTGAAAAGAAAAGCAGCTTCAGCATAAAAGTGATTTGTGCTCAATATATTGCCAATATCATATGCCGCAGTTACGTCATTTAAGCCACGCTGCTGATATACTTGTAATGCTTGAGGACATATAGACAACATGTCCGTATAATCTATAGACTGATTTTCTTCCATCACTTTATACCTAATACCTAAATAAAAATATTATAACAATTTTAAACAGGGATACTATAACCATCTATACATATACACCAGATTTTTATGTTGAGGTCCAAGTCCCCCCCTGTTTATACGCAACAGGATATTGTTCTGTTATTTTATCAAACATTTTCTGATCCATTAATTTTAAAGAGGGCATCTCCTTAACTGCCCCGTCCATGCATCTAAAATAAGCACGGTTTATAGCCCTCATAAACACGCCAGGTCCTGTTTTATATGAAATGAACAAACCACCATATTCATAACAGTTACGATAAATTGATAAAAGGCAGTCTTTCAAAATAATATTATTGGCTGTTGCTGCAAAAAAATCATTGTGAACAAAATAACCATCTGTTAGCAACAACACGTTATCATAATTTCTTGGAATATATTTTTCTAATAGTTCTTCCGAGGTGATTTTTAGATCTGCATCAACCCAAAAACCACCATACAAATTAATGACATGAACTCGCAAAATATCGGCCGCTTCAGCAGGGTGACGAGATTTTAAAAAGATTGTCTTCGCTTCTTTGCCATAATATTTGTAAAGCCATTCTATTGCTCTATCCTGGTCAAAAACCTCGACATTATAATTTTTGAATTGTTGATGATGCTCTATATTTTGTCTTACATCATCAGGCATATTTCGATCCCAAAAGAAGAACAAATTTCTTGGAATTTCTGTTTTTCTAATTTTATTGGGAAAATTTCCCTTGCTTAAACCTTCGTAAATTAAACGCAAATAAATGGTATCAATTTCTTCACCCGTATGAAACTGCTCGTAGGTGTACCCAATTTTCTGCAAAGTCTCTATAATAGATAGATTACCTTGACGATGTTGTTGCACACCAACGATATAATGGTATAAAGGCTCTGACAACACTTGCAATCGATTTAAATCGCTATCCTCAAGCTCTGCTCCAGCTTTCACTAGACAAAGTAACTTAACTTGTAATAAAATTTCTTCCCTAGGATGACCTTCAGGATCATCTTTTCTATAATCAATAGCTTCTTGATAAAAAACAGCAGATTCTTTTAGAAAGCCATGCATGTGTAGGTGATTTGCAATGTTAAATGCGGTCATGACATCATGACACCCGTGTTGCTGAAATAATCCTTCTGCAACGGGACACTCTTTAACAAGACCCTTTAAATCATTCTCATCTATCATTGATCTAACCCTGATGACGTCATAAATTTAGACCAAAGCACAGAAAATTGGCCTAAATTATTCTAAAATTACTACGTGAAACCGAAGATTGTTGCCAACAATATAGTGATTACCAGGATATGTATAGGACAAAAATATCACAAATTAGAATATTGTAATTTACTATTGTTATTATACCATAATAAAATGTCTTTTTTAGTAAAGTTTTTTATCTCACTGGTTAAATTTTTTATCACAATATCTGAAAAAATTTGTAAACTTACTCTCTCTTCAGAAAACGCATTTGCTTTCTTATTATCTTTTCGTATTATATGACGTTTTGATTGATTAAGGTAGAAAATGCATAAACCATCTATTTTTCGGACCCTTCCGATTTTTATTGCTCTTAGCTTGCCCAGCACGTATGCTATGGCTCATGATCCTGTAACTTATAACTTGTCTTTCCCGATTCCAGCATTATTGGAACAAAAGACACCCGCAAAAATGCAGCATACCGCTGCGTATGGTGAATGGAGCATTCTAGCAGGGCAACATTATGCAAGCCTGTTATGGCAACAGCCTAACTCTTCACTAAAATTATTCGTTACGCCATCAGCTAATATGATTACAATTGATGTTATGGTAAAAAAGAAGGAAAATAGAGCTTTTAAGTTACCTTTCATCACATGGAATATCAAAAATGTTTCCGTCACATTGAATAAAGTTAGCGATCAAAAAGGATGGGTACAATTTTCAACAGCTGTATATACCCAAAATATTGAAAAACTTGTCAACGCCCTGCAAGACGAGTCTCCAATGACATTAAATCTTTCAGCTCTTTCCTCTATTACTATGAATACCCAAGGGTTACACGCTGCAATGGATGATTTTACTCAAACCATTCGACAAAATCATCTTATCGCACCCAAACCTTTAGCCCTTGATACCATAAACCCTAACACTTTCACACCTCTTGATGGAATGTCTCCTAATTTGTTTCCGTTGTATCAAGAAACAAATTACTACATTCGTAAATGTATCGATATGGCGGCCAGTCCAACGCAAGAAAAAACACGTTACGATATTTGTACAAAGCGTAATACATTATTAAAACAAATGCAGACAAAAGGTTGGTGTTGGGGCAGCAGTGATCCAGATCAGCATGATAAAGATAAAAATTGGAGAAAATGCATAATGACTCCTAAAGGTGGTATTGAAAAATTAAAAGATCACAAAAAGGCAGATTTTAAAACAGCCAAAGAAGTATCCAATAATTGATAATTAAAGATTGAACAAATTATCAATATTATCCATAATTTAACTGTGCCATCATTTAAATAGTTAAAAACCGAAAGGAACTTTATGAGCACTTTCTTCATTAATTCAGTTAAAAAGATGTGTTTATTAACTGTAAGTATAATGGCATTTTCTACGGCGTATATTTCCCAAACCTATGCACAAACTACTTATACATCCCAGAAAATAGAGGTAGACCAATATCAAAAATTTGGAGAATGGCGATATAATCCTCATTTCGTCCCACCGACCCTGATGTGGTGGAATGATCGGATGTCCATGGTGCCTGTATTATATATTTCATTTCTACCTGATAAAATAGTGTTAGATGCAGTCACCCCGGTTTGGCCTGACACTGGAATTATTTTCTATTTAAAAGATAAAAAAAGAGAAACCTCAGGGTTAAATTTAACCTTACAGCGCCGCGACAAAGAGCATTGTTTCTATAGTGCTACAATTTACGGTGCAGATCGACAAAATTTTATTAATAGCTTTGTCACTTCGCATAAAGCGCGTATAATCACACCGTCCTCTTATTCACAATCATTGTCTTTAAAACATGTTGATGAGGCAATGCAGCTCGTTTTATCATCAAATCCAGGACTGGGACTGACTTTACCAAACTCAATTTCTAACACAAAATAAGGTATTTACTGATTAACTATTTCTAAAAAATTTATTTTAAATGCCAATTTATAATTCTACTTAGAAAGGATATCATTATGACCACAAATAACACTCAGGCAGAAAAAAATAGCGAAAATGCTCAAGAAGTTATTGTCGCAGACATTGGTGGTACCAATGCACGGTTCGCAATTGCGAAGGTAAAAAGTGGAAAAGTTTTATCCATTGAGCACGAAACAATTTTAAAAACTGCAGATTACGCTACAATGCAACTAGCCTGGGATGCGTTTGGACAAAAAATTGGACGCCCTTTGCCTGATGTTGCTTCTATGGCAATTGCATGCCCAATTCGTGGTGATATTCTCAAATTTTCTAACAGTCCTTGGATTATCCGTCCAGCCTTAATTCCTCAACAACTCAACCTTAAAAAACTTGTCCTAATTAATGATTTTGAGGCAGTTGCCCATGCAACCGCTCACTGTGAAGATCAATATTTAAAACCTATTTGTGGTCCTAGACGAAAAGATGCCCCTGATGGTGTAACCACGATTGTTGGACCAGGCACAGGGTTGGGCGTTGCTTCATTACATTTTGACAATGCCAATGATACCTATATCGTTACCCCAAGTGAAGGAGGACATATTACCTATGCTCCTTGCGATAATATCGATATTAGTATTTTACGATATCTAAAACAACATTATCGTCGCGTTTCCGCAGAACGCATTCTTTCTGGTCCAGGTTTGGGTAATATTTATGAAGCTCTTGCCGCAAGTGCGGGTTTATCCGTAACTCATCACAGCGACAGTAATCTTTGGGATGCTGCATTAAAAGGCACAGACCATTTAGCAACAGCAGCATTAGAACGATTTTGCCTAAACTTTGGAACATTTTGTGCAGATATTGCTTTAGTACAATTAGCTAATCGCGTCGTTATTAGCGGTGGAATTGGTCAATTATTGGCTGACTATCTACCTCATTCTGGGTTTGGTGAACGATTTGTTGACAAAGGGCGATTTGAAAGAATGCTTGCACAGATTTCGGTTGAACTACTAACTTATCCCCAACCTGGTATTTTAGGTGCAGCAGCTGCTTATGCAGTAAAACACACCAAATAATCCATTTTCACTTTTTAGAATCCTTTACAGTTATCGTAATGAATACATCTACCTCGAAAAAAACTGCTGTTAAGGATTCCTTAAGCGAGCGACGCAAACAAGAAGCGCAAGCCCTTAGGGAAAACTTAAAGCGACGCAAAGAGCAACAACGCGCTAAAAAAGAACAAAAAACGTAATAACGTTATTATTTTACAAAAAAAACTTGTTCAAATATAAAACCTCGTTTATTGAACAGCAAAAAAACCAAGAAAGAGGAAACACCCCTATGCCAATCATGCCAGATAGTTGGATTACACGTATGGCAAAAGAAAAAGGAATGATAGAACCTTTTGCTGATAAACAACATCGTGAAGGCATTATCTCATATGGTGTATCCTCTTATGGATATGATGCGCGAATTGCAGATGAGTTTAAAATTTTTACTGATATCGACAATGCAATTGTCGACCCTAAAAATTTTAGTCCCAACAGCTTTGTCACTCGCAAAACTGATGTATGCATTATTCCCCCAAACAGCTTTGCCCTCGCACATACGATCGAATATTTCCGTATCCCGCGTGATATTTTAGTGGTCTGTTTGGGAAAATCAACCTATGCCCGTTGCGGAATCATTGTTAATGTGACCCCTTTAGAACCCGAGTGGGAGGGACAAGTCACCATAGAAATTAGCAATACTACCCCCCTTCCTGCGAAAATTTATGCTAATGAGGGCATTTGCCAGTTCCTATTTTTCCAAGGCAGTACCCCTTGCGATATTAGCTATGCCGATAAGCATGGTAAATATATGAAACAAATGGGCGTTGCCACTCCACGTTTATAATCAACTGAAAATAAAGATATTATGGATAGATTCTTGATTCGTGGGGGAAGACCCCTACATGGCGACATTACTATTGGTGGTGCCAAAAACGCTGCATTGGCCATTATGCCCTGTGCTCTTTTAACCTCTGAAACCTTATCGTTAAAAAATATGCCAGGTATTATGGATATTAAAACGATGTGTAGTTTATTAGAACAACATGGTTTAAATATCACTATCAATGATAACGATCCCCATCATTATTCTTTCAAAGGCGACATTACTAACACAGAAGCACCTTACAAGATCGTTTCCAAAATGCGTGCTTCTGTCTTGGTTCTTGGGCCTTTACTTGCACGTTGTGGCAAGGCTCGCGTTTCTTTACCTGGGGGGTGCGCTATTGGGACCCGTCCTGTCAATTTACATTTGGATGCTTTGACCGCTTTGGGTGCCGAAATTGAAATAGATGGCGGTTATATCAATGCTACGGCCCCAAAGGGATTAACGGGGACTCGTTTTGTTTTTCCATTTGTATCTGTTGGTGCAACTGAAAATACAATCATGGCTGCAAGTCTTGCAAAAGGTAGAACAGAACTATTAAATGCCGCCCGCGAACCAGAAATTTGTGATTTAATTGACTGTCTGGTTGCTATGGGGGCGAAAATCCAAGGAAAAGGCACCAGTCATTTAATTATCGATGGGGTTGATTCTTTGCATGGTGCAGAACACTCTATTTTATTTGATCGTATTGAATGTGGCACTTATGCTTGTGCTGCAGGTATAACGGGTGGTGAATTACGCTTAATTGGTGCGAAAGTAGAATATCTGGGATCTGTCATTCACGCCTTGGAAGAATGCGGTGTTGAAGTTTTTCAAGAAGAAAATGCCATTCGTGTTAGACGTACGGGCAGTTTACGCGGCATCGACATTATGACCGAAGCCTATCCCGGTTTTCCGACTGATATGCAAGCACAATTTATGGCCCTCTTATCTATATCTGAAGGGGCCAGCATGATTACAGAAACCATTTTTGAAAATCGGTTTATGCACGTCCCAGAATTAAACCGTATGGGGGCACGAATTAACGTCCATGGATCTTCTGCTATTATTCGTGGGGTGCACTCTTTATCTGGTGCACCAGTAATGGCAACGGATCTACGCGCTTCATTCTCTTTAATTCTGGCGGGGCTTGCTGCTGCTGGGGAAACCAGTTTAAATCGTGTTTATCATCTAGATCGCGGTTATGAAGCTGTTGAGAAAAAGTTATCAGCATGCGGGGCACAAATTGAACGTATAAAAAGCTAGACCTTAATTCCTAGATTAAAAAACAAGATTATATTGTTTTGTCTTTATCTTCTGATTATAGTTAATCGTAATAGTGCTATATATTAACTATAATCAGTTTTATTATCCTTATTATTGACTGCTGGAATATTTACGACAGACATGAACAATACTTCATTGATCCTTGCCCTTCCCAAAGGTAGAATTCTTAAAGCATGCCTTCCACTTCTTCAGGCTGCAGATATTATTCCAGAACCTGCTTTTTTCGATGAAAACAGTCGTCTCTTACGTTTCAAAACCAATGACCCTAGTTTAGATATTATCCGCGTGCGCTCTTTCGACGTTGCAACTTTTGTGGCTTTTGGAACAGCTTCCTTGGGTATATGTGGTTCAGATGTATTAATGGAATTTGATTATCCTGATATTTATGCGCCTTTGGATCTAAATGTAGGGCGTTGTCGTTTATCAGTAGCACAACTAGCCAATACCAAAGACAAAAATCTGGGCGATCCTGCAAGATGGTCGCAAATTCGTGTAGCAACCAAATATCCCAATATTACCAAACGCTTTTTTGCACATAAAGGCGTTCAAGCCGATATTGTTAATTTACACGGTGCTATGGAATTAGCCCCAGTTTTAAAATTATCCAATCTTATCATAGATTTAGTCGATACAGGCTCTACTTTAAAAGCGAACGGACTGCAAGAGGTCGAAACAATTGTAGATGTATCCAGTCGTCTGATCATTAATCGTACGGCGTTAAAAACACAATCTGTGCGAATTAATGCTTTGACTGATCGTTTCCGTAAAATGATTATATCCCCTCAATCTCCATCTTAACGGGGTTTCAAATTATGCAATATTTATTTGTTACGCAACCTAACTTTCAAAAAGCCTTTAACCATTTGCTGGCCGCACGCGCAATGGATACATCCGCTGTTAAACAACCGGTAACAGATATCTTAAATCGCATCAAAGCACATGGGGATACAGCACTGTGCGAGTATACGACTAAATTCGATCGTCTTTCTATTACTTCACAACAATTACGTATCACAAATGAAGAAATTGAACAGGCCTATCAACGAACTTCTAAAGAATTATTAGATGCTTTGAATGTCGCAGCATCTCGTATTAAAGCCTTTCATGAAAAACAATTACCCCCTGATTTACATTATAACGATGAGAGTGGATTTGAATTAGGATATCATTGGCGTCCAATGGATTCCGCAGGGTTATATGTTCCGGGCGGGACCGCGGCCTATCCATCTTCAGTACTAATGAACGCTATTCCTGCAAAAGTTGCAGGGGTTAAACGATTAGCCATGTGTGTTCCCAGCCCCGACGGTCATTTAAATCCATTGGTTCTGGCCGCAGCCCACACGGTGGGGATTACAGAAATTTATCGCATCGGCGGTGCGCAAGCAATTGCTGCATTGGCATTTGGAACACAAACCATTGCCCCAGTTGACTATATTGTTGGGCCTGGTAATGCCTATGTCGCAGAAGCAAAACGTCAAGTTTATGGTCTGGTTGGTATCGACAGTGTTGCAGGCCCCTCTGAAGTTGTTGTACTTGCAGACTGCAATAACGATCCAACCCATATTGCCCTTGATTTACTGGCGCAAGCTGAACATGACAAAATGGCACAATCAGTCTTTATCACCAATGATGAGGCATTTGCTGATCAAGTTGTTAATGCGGTTGAACAACAATTACAGGTCCTGTCCCGTCAAGAGATTGCACGTGCTAGTTGGGAAAACCACGGGGCTGTGATCGTCGTTGAAGATTGGTCACAAGCCGCAGAGTTAATTAACCAAATTGCCCCAGAGCATCTGGAATTAATGTTAGAAGATCCTGATATATTATTTAATGAAATCCGTCATGCTGGCACTATTTTTGTTGGGAAATGGTGCCCAGAGGCAATTGGTGATTATGTGGGTGGCCCAAATCATGTTTTGCCCACCAGTCGAACAGCACGATTTTCATCAGGATTATCCGTATTTGATTTTATGAAGCGTACTACATTTTTAAAATCAAATAAAAAGGGAATTCAAACAGTCGGCCCCGCCGCTGTTGCCATTGCCAATACCGAGGGATTAACAGCACACGCATTAAGTATTTCACAACGTTTGAAAAGTTTAAGCAAATAAAGCTAGACTTTTTTTATGAATAACCGTTATGTTGAAATCGTTTTTAAACGAATCAAACCGCAAGGACAATATACTTAAAGATGTCTAAAGAAGATATGATTGAATTTAATGGAACAGTTACCGAATTGCTTCCAAATGCTATGTTCCGTGTAAAATTGGATAATGAACACGTTATTTTGGCCCATACTAGTGGTAAAATGCGTAAAAATCGCATTCGTGTTTTGGCCGGTGATCGTGTCAGTGTAGAAATGACCCCCTATGACTTGACCAAAGGTCGCATTACCTTCCGCTTTAAATAAAGTCTTGCGAACCATATGATTTTGTCAAATCAAGAGTGCCACACCCTACCAATTGTTTTGGCTTCGGCCTCACCCAGACGCTTGCAGCTTTTACAACAAATTGGAATAACCCCTCAATTCGTTTTGGCAACCGATATTGATGAAACCCCTTTAAAGCAAGAGCGGCCCGCAATTTATGTTCAGCGCTTGTCCAAAACAAAATTGTTGGCAGGGCAAGCTATGCTAACAACAAATATCCCTTTTATTTTGGCGGCAGATACGGTTGTAGCTGTGGGTAATCGTATTTTAAATAAAACCACAGACCCAAAGCAGGCCGTAACGTATCTAAAGCTTCTTTCTGGGCGCAGACATCGCGTTTGTACCAGTGTTGTTTTGATGAATAGGCAAACAGGGCGGATTGCCTCTAGACTTGTGTACACCGTTGTTCAATTTTCCCGCTTAACGGATAGACAATGTCAAACCTATCTAGCCTCAAACGAATGGCAGGACAAAGCTGGTGCCTATGCCATTCAAGGAAAAGCCGCCAGTTTTATCAAAGCCATTCACGGCAGTCACAGCAATGTTGTCGGCCTACCATTATTTGAGACGGCACAGCTTTTGCGTGGTTTTGGATTAATCCCTTAAAGAACGATCAAAAATCTTTTACATTTATCTGTTTGTTTTAATCAAATAGCAAAATATCCAGGTAATTATTGCTTTATAAAGCAGTTATTTTTTTATTTATCCCCTAAGTCTTTTAAATCATTTTTTTCAAAAAATGAACAAAGCATACGCAAAAATTAATGATCATATTTATTAAATTATTGACATCAAAGACTTGGTTATAAAAATCAAATAGTTCGAGTATCGTTATTATATTCCACTATCAATATTAAAATAGTATATTTAGAAATACAATAATCACTAAATTGGCAAATCTACCCCTAAAAAGGGTGTTTGTGCAAAATGTATAAAACCTATTAATGGATCCACATTCAATGATAAACTTGTTTATAACGTTATTTATTTCTTTGACCGTGCCCAATCATCAACCAAAGGATTCACAAACATTATATCGAGAAATAATTAATAGAATCGCCGATGAAATGTTTCCTATTTTCTGTCGGCAAACTCTGCCCCAAGCAATATCAGCCATACAATATTGTTACGATACCGCTGGAAATGATCGTATTAAAAACCTTGCCTGTTTGATTGCCAATAAATACACCATTGATTTGATAGATTCACGTTATAGGGGTCGTATATACGATAATGGAAT
The DNA here is from genome assembly GCF_029953265.1 of Commensalibacter oyaizuii. NCBI lineage: Bacteria > Pseudomonadati > Pseudomonadota > Alphaproteobacteria > Acetobacterales > Acetobacteraceae > Commensalibacter > Commensalibacter oyaizuii. Next base: position 1,960,255 of record NZ_JASBAO010000001.1, on the reverse strand, counting down.
GGAATTAAATTCACAATTTATGACTAATTATATTCAAAATTACCATAATAGAGCTCAATTACAATATCTGCAACGATATCAAAACATATTTTCAAGCGTGAATGAATACGAAGATATTATAGAATCCTATACGTGGACATTGGCCAAAAGATTTAACACGTTGTACGAGTTGAAAAATATAAAAATTTTGTTAAGAGATTATCCTTGTTATGATAAAGATTTCCTGATGAACAATTTTTTTATATCTTTTATCCATCGTACAAGTGATTAAAAAAATGAACTATTTGCCTGTTGTGTGCAAATTTATTGACTCCGCCGTTAATGACGTAATTTGACGTTTTACGGAATTCATAAAATTATTCGGGTCGATATCCCCCCTGTTGAACGTCATGGTAAAATGGTTATGATTGTGCACTGTAATCACGTTTCCCTTTTCATACTGAAAATTACGGTCCATGTGTAAATTCATGAATGTTCTTGTTTGTATATTTTTTATTTGATCATTGTTGGGATTAACTGATCCCATATATTTCTTAATAATCTTGGAGGCAGCCGAAAGTTGTCGTTCCATCCACATTGAATACAAGCTTTCAGATAAATTAACATTGCCCTTGAAAACAGGGGGTGTCAGTTCTTTTATTCTTGTCTCTATAGTTTTTATATGAGCACGGTTACGATCTGCTTGGATCCCGTATGGGTCCTGTTCCAGGACACGCGTTAATCCCTTTTTTTTGTTTTCTAAGTATTGTAATTCTCTTTCTGTTTCAGTGGGTCTTTGTACTCGTCGGGGACCAGATTTTTCACCCCCCAAAATCAATGCAATTGTATTTTCAGGAGAGTTTTCAAAATTGATGGCACCAGCCTCTAAATACATTTTATCAGTTTTCCTTACAACCTCTGCAAGTGATTTTCCAACCTTGGGTACTATTTCCTCTAGTATAGTTAATGGCAGATCATTTTTATAATTCTTATCATATTCGTTATCAACGTCTTTTTTGATATCGTCCCTTACCAATCCATTCAAACCTTCTATAGTTTGAAATTGGCTGTTCGAATCTTTGTTCTGTTTATCCAAATACGTCATAAAATAATGTAAACGTGCAATTGAATTAACAACATAATTGTTATTTTGCGTCTCTATCTCGCGATAATGATATCCTTGTTGTTCTATTTGATCATAAATATTTTTTTCTCTATCAGCATTGTTATATATCTTTTGATAAACGGTATTCTCTAAAACCTCTGGATACCGGATTTCGAACGGTGTTGGATTATGTATGGCACTGTCGGTAAAAGTCGCCATTATCCCTGGTTTTTTTAGATATGAAGGTAGATTTTGCAAAATCTTTTGATTATTTTCATCATATGCCTTTGAAATACCTTCGATTAAGAGAACAATAAAATCCTTCATAGTTCTCGTATCTTTTATTTTTTTTAATAATTCAGTATTGTTTTTTGTTAATATCTCAATAAAAGGGTTATGATCGAATTCTGGTGTATTTCGAACATTAAATAGATTTTTCTGCACCTCTTCAAAACTATCAAAGGCTTGTGCGCGACTGACGTTATGGCGGCTGGCAAATTGTTGAAACATTGAAATATCTGTATAATCCACGTTATGTGCCCGTGCAAAATTCGATGTTTCAATCATTTTTTGTTCACTGGTCATCGGTGCAATACTTTGCACGATCTGTTGCAAGGCAACACGAATATCAGAAAAAACAAGTCGTTGATTTTCAATATATTGATCAAGTTTTCGATATTCATCAAATTCTTTTCGAGCAGCATTCATCCCATTGTTCCTTATTGACTGCTCTAAAGCCATACTGTTAAGTGCGTAAATTTTACTGAAAGACTCAGAAAATAAACGATCCATTCTTTCTGATGATTTTCCCACCGCTTCGTTTAATGTTTTTAACAGGGCTTCGTGGAACGCACCTTGTCGCAAATTAACAATCTTATTGATATTATTATAGGCTGTTATAACAGCTCGTTCCAAATGACTAATTGACGCTTCCAGATTCATCTCATTATTATTCGTTACAGAATTACGTGCTTGTGTTGATGTAGTTGATGAATTAACCATAAATATAAAATCCTTTTGAATGATGATTAAAAATTAAGCGCAGTCGTGGCGTTAATTCGATAAAATTAGATTTTTAATCTTTGAAAAATGGGCAAAAAGACAACCTTATGAAAAATCGCCTATATCCCTTTAAAACAAATTATTGCTCTACTTATATTGCGTTAAAACGAGATAAAATTTAAAATAATTAGCCCAATGAAATTTTGGTATTGTATCGTTCATATTTTACATTAAAAACGTATAATCACTGATGATCCATACATCCTAAATACCCCCCCTCAAAACGAGTATTATATAACTTGCTTATCCTTATATTCCTGACAGGCTGCATAACCCTCTATGATAGAAATTAGAACATTCTCTGCCCCTGGTGTCGTTCGAATTGCCGTGGTTCACCACAACCAACTGCTGGATTTTTCCCTATGGTATCCAGGTTATTCCGATGAATTGGGGGACATTCACTTCGGCCGTGTGGCAACTTGTTCATCTGCTCTAGGGGGGGCATTTATCACGTTGTGCAATAATAAATCCGGCTTCTTACCCAACAATGCAGATAGCAAGTCCCTACATGAAGGGGATGGTGTTATTGTGCGTGTTACACGCAGCGCGCAAGGGGGTAAAGGTATTCGATTGGACCAACGCAATTTGCCAGATTTTGAAATAACACAAAACACTCCACATCTTTTGAAACCGGGCCCATCCCCTTTGGAAACATTGGCAAAACGATGGCCAAATGCCAACATACTTCTTGACGATTTACATTTGATTGAGCTTATCTCGCCTTACCTAAAACCCAGAATACAACCAAGCAAACATACTTTAGACCCAGAAATCGTACAACAAATAGAAGCCTTGGAAGAATCTGAGGTTGAATTGCCCATGGGAATGCATGCCAGTATTGTTCCAACCCCTGCACTGGTTGCCATTGACATGGACGGAGCTGTGCTAAGCAACGATAACCAATCCAAATTACGTTCCCAGTTTAATGCCAATCGAATCGCTTTGCCCATCTTATTACATCAACTAAGGCTGCGTAATCTTTCTGGTGCTATTCTTATTGATATGGTTGGGTTGCCGTCAAAAAAGCGACGTCTATTTCAACAAGATATTGAACAAGCATTGAGCAAAGACCCCCTGCACCCTAAATTCCTGGGATTTACAAATCTTGGGCTTGGAGAAATTTTACGTCCACGCAAGCGTCCCCCTTTGCATGAACTAGTGTCTTCCGATCATGGTCAAGCTATCAAGATCCTTTATGCCGTTAAACAACAATTTAAAAATGATCTTAATCATTTCAAATATCGTCACATTACCCTGATTACCAGTATCCATTTACACCAAGCCTTAAAACAAGATCATTGGGCAGCCTCCAATTTCGAACAAAGGTGTTCAATATCTTTAAAACTGGAATCAAACCCCGGATTTACAAATCAACAGTGGGAACTTCATTATGACTGAATTAAATACAAAATGTCCAATATGTAAAAAAAAATCAATGACTGAATACAGGCCTTTTTGTTCAAAGAAATGTGCAGATATAGACCTTGGACATTGGTTTACAGGCACTTATCGCATTGCCTCTGCACCCAAAAACGAAGAAGAAGAACAAGAAATTGAAAATTTTCTAAAAGAAAGACTTGATTGAAATCATGATGTAGGGTAAATGCTTTACATACAAGATTCGTTGATACCGAAACAACGAAAAAAACAGTGCCCAAGTAGCTCAGTCGGTAGAGCAAGCGACTGAAAATCGCTGTGTCGGTGGTTCGATTCCGCCCTTGGGCACCATTTATTAAAAATAATTAACAAAACATATCCAATATATAAATCAAGCATCAATGGCCTGCTGAAACCGATCGACATTGCTTTGCCAATCTGCTTTGCCCAAGGCTGTGTTGTAATATTTCTTGTGATATTGTGCCATTGCCGTTGCGTCATTGGCCAAAGGCAAAACCGCAGTAATCCGTAAGTAAAATACTCGACACATCGCTGCAGCAAAAAAAAGATTGCCTGTCATGACCCCTGGCTTTGGAATAGCTCTGTTGTCGGTATTCCAGTCCCCTGCAAGGTGTTTTAATGCTGTTGCTAGGTTAGCACGTCTTGGACCACTTAAAAAATTCGTCCATATATCGTTATAGGTGAAAGGCTCCATCTGCATAGCACCCAATGCAGGCCCCTTGCCCAATTGTTTAAGATAAGTGCTGCCCCCTGCGTATCCTTCGGCAAGAAAGGTTCCTGTGACTTGGTTAATAGCGCGTTGACCACCAAAACCTATATAATTCAATGCTGGGGTTATAATCTCTTGTTTTAGGTGTGGAATGTAGATTCCACCTGTGACTTTAGCCATGGTTTTTTCCTTACAGTTAAACTATAAAAAAACCACCCAAGATGGGTGGTTCATTAAAAAAAAAATTAAATCAAATTATTAAAAATCAGATAATGCGACTCTTTTCCATTTATTTGTTGCTACACATACATAATGGTAATTTGCATCATCTTTGATATCACCAGCACTACACGATGCTGACGAAGACGATGGCGTTGATAATTGTATATGCAGTTGAGATGCTGATATTTTCTGTGTAACCGTTAAATTTCGACCATAAAATCCATTTACATTACGGATATTCGCACCATCAGCAACCTGTGTTCCTAAATTCATATCTCCGCCTTCGTCACTATATATAGTCAAGGCAGGATTGTTTGTACTATTTAACAAACGTATCTGTTGACCAGAACTAAACGATGCCCCCGCTCTAAATTGAGGAGAGACATTAAACACTGTCTCAGATGGACTTAATGTAAACATAGGTGTGGAAGATCTTATTGTACTATAATTATTTGTATCATAGAAATCAAAACCACCATTACCATTAATTGGATCCACGTTTACAAACTCTGTACGAGTTCTACCCACTCTAACAGTATTCCACACTAATATAGTTCCTTGCCCTGATACCCAACTTGTACCTATATTATAAGCAGCACTGGCCAATGATAGAGATGATGCGAACTGTGCCCTACTGTTAAACAGCACATTTTTTGCAGAACTGACAGAACCATCTCCCTCTTGACAAAAGCCTTGGTTACTATCGTATCCCAACAAACAGATCCCACCATAGTGACTTGCACTATAATTAAATACAATTGATCCTATACGTGACCCATTATACAATCCTTTTTTACGATCACGTTGACTGTCAACATCCATAACTAAGCGCGCACCATAATCACGCCAATCATTGGTACCGACAACCTCTCTACTAACAATAGTACTCATATGAATTGTATTACTACTGGGTAAAGAGCTTGCGAATGAGCTCATAATATGATTAGAATTCTTTACGGCTGCACCAGAGTTGCCATCTGAATCAATACTTTGCGGAGCACCATTACCACCAACAAACGTGCTATAACCAGAAAATTCTAATGCATCACCTACTGTTTGGGCAACATAAGCTTAAGGCAACCCATCAGCACCGTTAGCAAGATAGGCATAGCTATCCTCTGATACAGCACGTGGATCGCAATTAGGTCGACACTCAAAAGAAGTAGTCCAACCATGAAAAGATAAGCTATGTGGTTTTATCCAATTCTTAGCACGGGAATCAAATTCTTCTCGTTCATACTTATTAACAACAGATACTGCTTTGTCACCGATTACCCTACTCCCATCTGCAACCATATATTCATTTTCTGCAAATATTTTATCTGATGCACCAACAAAAATCATAGGAACTTTTTAACTAGACAATTGATCGTCAAGATAGTTAACATCTTTAACATCTGGAACCTGACCATTGGCAGCATTACCACTCGCCAAAACTGCCCAACCATATACATAAATATGATTTGCATCCCACGACTTAATAAAGCCTCGATATGAACGTGAAGTTAATAATGCAGTATTAACAGGAATATTGCGATTAATAACATTTATCGCAATATACATTCCTTGATGCAACTGTGACATTTGTAAGTTTTTCATTGGTGAGGATAAAGTAACAACATCGGGGCCGAAAGATGCTGCTTGAGCAACAATTCGAGCAGAGGAATTTTCTTCATAATGATAAAAGCCAACTGTAGCCATATCTCCATTTGCTACAGCGTTCGCTCCACCACGATAATCAATACCAGAAATTGCTGCTTGACCTTCTGCTCCATTCATACCTCCAGAGCCAGAAAAAACACATAAAGTACAACCAGCATTATAGTTCCCATATGGCCTACCTAAAATGGTAAGTCCCATTGGTACAGGCATGCTAGAACCATTATTAATATAATCACCACTAATTTGTACCATTTCTTTTCCCAAAGTAAATGCAGATTTATCATCTGGAACAAATTTAACTGATTGACGCTAAATAATAGACACGTCTGGTACCTTTTATTGACCCAAAATTTTCATTTGTGAAGTTGTAATACGACTATTACTAATGTCTACAGTGGCTTGTTTGCTGCTGTCTAACCCTGCTACACCATTTGCAGCGTTGATTTGAAACTTTGTTACATAATCTTCTGCGTAAGCAAAAGGCATGGAAATAACCGTACAGGACAACAAAAATCCCATACTAATATCTGTTATTAATTTTGATTTCATAATAAATCTTAAATATAAAATAGTATTTAATAATATTTTATTAATAAAAATACGGATTATATTGACAGTAAATAAAAAAATAAATATCGATACAACTAGAATAAACAGTAATTATTCCTGTTTTTTACGCAGTATTATTTTCTCAAAAACAATAATAAAATTTGAGGAAATTCATAATATTATTATAATCCTTTATCATTCTAAAAGGGGCGCAAAGATTAATTATTGGGAGTAACTCCTAAATAATCAAACTGAAATATCATTGGCTTATACAGCAACATTCAGTGTAGTTCAAATTGATAAAAAGGAGATAGGTAAACAGCGACCTCTCCACCAATTACATTCTCATATTATACCTACATTAATAATCCGTATCCATTATGCTCCTCTCATATTACAAGCACAAAAAAAGACGCTTATGCGCCGTGTTCTGTGCCTGTTATTTTATGAATATTAGTTATGTAGAAGCTGCATTACCAAGGGCATCGATCCATTGTTTACCATCCCACCAAACTGGCTTTTTTAATGTTTTACTAAAAGCCTGCCTACCAACAGCGTCTTCTCCCCACGTAGACGTATCAATAGTTTTACTATCAGATGTTTGTAAATATTGGGCTTTTATTTCTTTAGCAGAAGTAATACCCGACTCATTATAAAGTATATTGCCTTCTAGCATAGTAAGTAATGTAGCCTGAAAACCATCATAATCTCGTATAATAAAACTAAAACCATCCGAGCTGATAGATACAAAAAAAGTATTGCCCTTAAGATTTACTGAAGTAAAATTGAAGAAAGCAGGACTATAATTTGTATTTGGTGAAATAAGTAAAGCATTATTACCGATGGACAAATTTCCGTTACCATCTGTTTTGACTAATCCTTTGTCAGAGTTTATCGATTTAACATTTAAATCGGTGCTGCCATCATTGATATAGCTTTGTCCTTGAGGCCCCTGTTCGCCAGTATCCCCTTTTTCCCCTTGGGGTCCTGTTTGGCCGATATCGCCCTTATCGCCTTTTGGTCCTTGGGGACCTGTGACGGTTCCAAGTGGTCCTGCCCAGTTATTTTGGTTGGTTAGGATGTAGGTGCTGGCGTCGTTTTCTTGGGTATTGAGGTATAGATACATATCGCCTGGGCGTGGTGCGCCGCGTGGATCTTGCAGGCCTGTTTTGTTGGATGGGGCTTCATTGCCGCTGTACCAACGTGAACCTGCATCGCCTTTTTCCCCTTTGGGCAAGGTGATGTCGAGCAGTGCTGCATTTTGTGTGCCACGATTAATGACGCTGGCCTGATCGCCATTGGCAACGTTGCCAATTTGAATGGTTGCTGCCTTGCCATCTTGACCAGTCAGTCCCTGATCGCCTTGCTGACCTTTGATATTCCCAATGGTAATCCATTCCCACGTATCGTTATTGAAGATGGTGCGCTTGATGGTCCAGGTCTGGGTGTTGATCCATAAAACATTGGGATTAGACGGGCCACTGCCTAGATCGGGGTCGGTTTGGCTGGTAATAATGCGTGTGCCATCTTTACCATCTTTACCGTTTGTTCCTGCAATACCATTATCACCCTTTTCGCCTTGAGGGCCAGTTTCACCTGTATCGCCTTTGTCCCCTTTAGGGCCCGTATCACCTTGTAGTCCTTTGAGGTTTCCGGCTTTTTGCCAATTGGACCCGTTATATACAAATAGATCGCACGTTTTGGTATTTAAAAAGCTGTCCAATTCTTTGTAATTGACAGAGGGTGTGGGGTCTTCTTGACCAAAAAACCATAAGGATCCACGGGTTCCCTGATCGCCCTTTAAATTGCTCAGTTTGACCCATTGTTTATCACTAAAGCTAAACAAATCATTGTTGGTGTGATTAAAATATAAATCACCATTTTTATATATTGTGTTATAAACAGGATCGGTTGAGCCTGTGTAAATGATACTGCCAGCCTCGCCTTTTAAATTGCCCGACTTATTCCAAAGATACCCATTATTACCATTGGGAACACTTTCAAATAAATCACCACTGACATCATTAAGCCAAATAATATTTTCCCTAGCATCTGCAAAAACAGGATCACGATTGGACAACAAGATCTGTGTCCCTGCCTTGCCCTCTATCCCTTGAATACCCTGTTCGCCTTGAATACCTTGCGGGCCAATATCGCCTTGCTCACCTTGGGGGCCAACGGCACCACGAGGCAAAACAAAATCTAAAATCGCGTCATGTTGGGTGCCAACATTGGTAATTGTTGGGTCTGCATCAGGATCGCTGGGAATAACTTTGCCAACAGTGATGGTGGCAGCCAATCCTTGTTCACCTTGGGGACCTGTGTTACCAATAACATAATCGCCACAATTCCCATCGCTAATAATCCCAGCAGGGGCAATGGGTAAGGTCACGTCAAACTCGCGCGTTTCGTTTAAACGCGTAGTTACAAGAAACCGAATACCGATTTTGGTGTTCATCACACCACCACTGATACGAGCCTTAAAGGTTTGACCTGATATCACAACTTGATCAATCCCAACGTGCTCGTCCGAAGGCCAAGCACTTACAGCTGTGATCATATCTGTGCTGGCCAAACGATTGGCCAACGAAAACTGATAATATACCGCCTCTGAAGGGGATTTACATTGTAGGGCAATCTCTTTGTTGCCCAAGCACCCTGACGGGATAATTACAATCTGACTTCCAATGCCACATGTCATCTTATCTTTGTTCCTTTATCTATAAAAAAACCGCCCTAATGGACGGTGTATTAATCTTCATTCTTTGAGGTCGATCCTCGCATTAACATGCCCCCACATAACCATGGCCCTCCATCCCCCGGATCAGAAGTGGGCAAAATCTTAAATGCTTCCCTCAACGATTTCTCAAACGCTGTAGGCGGCATAGTGCCCAACCTCGACGCATCTCCAGAGGCTATCCGAATAAATCCATCATCTAACCACAAGGAACACCCATCAGCAGGATCAGTGCGCGGCATAGCTTGGGTCGCGTTTTGTATAATGGACAGTGCCACTTCTGAATTTAATTCATCAAACGTTGCACTATATATTTTGGTTTGATCATTATGTTTTCGAATAACTAAAATCTGATCTGTGGGTAGGATCGTATCCGTATTTTCGATAACCTCAATATCGTGTGACGTCGTTTGTGTTTCCTCGTCACAGATTTGTAAACTCTCTAAAACACCACATTCACATGGTCTTGTTTTCATTTAAATCACCATAAAAAAACCGCTATCATTTAACAGATAACGGTCGTTAATCTTAAGCCCATTTAACGGCGGCCTTGTGTTGGGGGGCTTTTGTTGTTGGGTAAAGGATGCGTATTTATAATCAATGCGTTTTGTCGCTGATGTTCCTATAACTGGCATAATCATTTCTTGGGTAAATACCCCACCAGTATTGGTACGTGCGGTAAACGTCATATAATAACTAGAACTCGCCCTCCCACCATCAATAAAAGCTGTCAAATAAGATCCATAAGGATACACCCCACCAATCACAAGACCTGCCCCATAAACACTAATGCTGCCATGAATAATCTGTTCATTGGTCTCTAACAAACGAGAAAAATCAACACTGTAATCCATATACTCGTTCACGGGTTTTGCCGTAAACGTCGCAATCCCTTTGTTGGCCCGTCTAGAACTTTTGTAAATACGATAGGGGTTTAACCTAAAATCACTAACAAGTTCCATTCCTCATAATCCTGATTTAATTTCAAAGGATGGATTAAGATAAGCATACCGCTTACTGGGGGTTGAAATCGTTGCCAAGGCTTGTCCGCTATAGATAGACGCACGTTGAAAAAAAGCCAAGGCATTATTGGATAATAAAGTATATCCTGTTGTCGTTTGCACCCAATCATAGGTTTCTGAATTAATATAGATCGTCAAATTATTAATATTATTAACAATTGGTGATCCCTTGACCGCCAAATCCCCTGAAAAATAATTGACTTTACTAAAAGTATAAGATGTCAACGCATCCGTATATCCCCCAAAAATGGTGCGATCATTACCAATATTTAAATCATCAAATCGACATCCTAAAAACTGATAACCGCCACCATTTTGAAAAAAACCACTTACAATTCCATACTCAAATGCTTTTAACTGATCAACTTTATAAACACTAAACGCAATCCCATAAAAATTGTAGGAAAAACTATTTACAGTGCCATAAAGACCTGACCATGCTGCACCCTTGGTCACGAATTTTCCATCTACTTCATTATAGGCATAGTTCCATAATAAAACGACCTTAGGCCTACCTATCCCTAAGGTTTGATACTCTTGATCTGACAAACAATACGTATATCCTGTATCCCCTATTTTATTAAAAAATTCTGTCGTTATCCGACTCCAAGGATCAATATCATATTTATCTGTATAGGGTAAGAACGTGATATTGCGGGTTCCTGCAAACGTATTTGCTGGCAGTAATGCACCAGGATACTCTGTAACATTATCATTTTGGGTCAAAAGAGCCCCTGGTAACTTATCAAGATGCCCATTTACGCCGTCTTGATTTGCTATTAATGCATTATCAAAATTAATAAAGTAATGCGTATCATAATCCCTTAGATAAATATTAATATTACCAGAACTAGGGGATGAACGAATAGCCTTATCAATGGTTTTATATGGACGCGCGCGTGTCCCATCGCCTGTTTGATCACTGCCAGCATCCCAAGAGACATATTTTTCACTGGTATTGGTTGCGGTAAAAACCTTTAACTCCCCACGGTCATTATAAATTAACGTAGCACCTTCGGTCTCTTCGATAACGGGATAACGCCGCCACCCCCCTTGCGCACCAGGTTTGCCAATATCCAAGCCTGCGGGATTGACCATATTCCCATCTTCAAGATTAATCCAGGCCACCCAAATATTATCGCCCGCTGATTGTTGAACGATTGCCCCTTTTGAATAACCGCCATTTCGTTGTGCAAACGCCTCATCATAAACAGGCCATCCCCCCGCTTGTGTCCATTGGATGCTTTGGGTGATTTTGTGTAAGATGCCGTTATGATCTTGCCCCCACGGGGGGGTGCCACCTTGCAGTACGGATTTCATGGTTGTGTCTGGAAATCCTGACTGAATGTCAGCCCTGCCATTGGCATGATCGGCTCCTGTATCGGGCACGTCAAAGCGTTTCCCGTTTTCTGCCCATTTCGACAAAAAGGGATTGGGTCTGTTTAAAGACATAAAAACCTCTGTTATTTTATAGAAAATTCTGTTTTTAATTCCACACCTGCAGGTTTAAACAAAAGACCTGCATTTAAAATCAGTGCAACTTCATCAGTATTAGGGATCCAGTTAAAGATAATCGTCATGCTCATATCTTGATTATCACGAACATAAAGCTCGTGGCCCTTTGCCCTATCACCAAAAACCAGCATTAATATTTTATTGAGATCCGATGCTGTATAATTGCTGATATTGGCATGGGCTTTGGCAAGGATCAGTTTTCGAAAATTACCATCATCAAAGGTGATTTCCCCCTCCAACTCCTGCAAATCACGAAACATCCCCAATGCCGTACGTCGGTCTCCATATTCCGTTAAAGAAGCGTTAAATCAATAATTATAACTGTAGCATTAAGACAGGATATCTTTAGGATAGAATTGATTCCACACCTACTCTTGTTGTCACAATTTGCCCCAATAAAAAAGGCGCCTTTGAATAAAGATGCCTTTCTATTCAATTTCTGTGATTTTAATAAATATTACTTATGATATTACGACAATTATACGATTTATTCTTAATATATACTTAAAATTACTTCAATCGGATAATGGATATGATTTTACCATCATAAATATTAATGTAGCATATTTTTTCAAAAAAATAAACACGATTGTCGAAAATACGATACCATATTGTAAAATATTGAATCTCTCTTAAAATATGAATAATATTCATTAAATTTTATGTATTATTTTTATTTATTAAAATCATTACTAATTTGTAATATCAATACAAAACCGTAATTTATCACACTCAAGGACAATATTAATGAAAAAGATCTTGCTGATCCTTGCCACCATTACTATCCCCATGCAGGCCAGGGCAGAAATATTTCAAAAACAAATCCCACAAGAAAGGGTTCAGGCCGCAATCGACCTGATCGCTAATGCCACGTGCAAAAAAAACCTAAGAGAAGGACCACGTGTGGTTTACGAGTGTTACAAAAATACGGATAAGAACAGCCCTCAATTTGAGGTTTGTATGCTGGCCGATATGTCAACATCAAATAGTGCTAGAAACTATAAGGAAGATCATGATGCTTTAGGAGACCCAGACCCCTATGAGGGAATACCTTTTGTCGATAAAAAAAACTTTACCCACCGAATGGCCGATTATCTTTTTTTGCCACGTTTCCATAGAATGGAAAAACAAGGAATTGATGTCGGAGATTATTTCGGGTCAAGTATCAGTGAAGTAACAAAAGGTATCAATGCGAAATGCAAAGCCATGGAACCTTAGATCCATCCCCCTCCTATCTGTCTGGCATTACGAGTGGAGGTGGCAACGTTTTCCTAAGGAGATTGATATACTAAACTCCTAAATGTAATCTGTTACAAGACAAAAATAGGCAAAACCACTTACTATTTTTATAAAAAGAACCATTTACTTGTTTATTAAATCAACTCCAAATATCAGTTACCCATCACCCGTTGAGATAAAGAACTATAATACTCAATCTACTCTAAAAAGTATTGATAAAAACAAACCTACTCCTGAAATATCATTTATACGATATTTATCAAATTACGAATAAAATCTTATTGTGATCAATGACACATAAATAACGCTCTTCTATCTATTCGAATATTATAGATCAATTGAACGTTTCCATAAAATAAAGTCAAATTGTTCTAACCGATCTGCTTTAACTTTATATTTACCGCTAGCTGTTTCAATAATTCGTTCAAATAACCCTTTACTAATTTCTTGCAAAGGAACACCGTCAATCACAGGCCCACAATCATAATCTATCAAATCTTTTAAACGTGTTGCGATCTTACTATTTGTTGCAATCTTAATAACAGGTACAATAGGGTTTCCCGTAGGTGTTCCCAGTCCCGTTGAAAATACAACAACATTACATCCAGCAGCAACCAACCCTGTTACCGATTCAACATCATTACCAGGCGTACAGACCAAGGATAAACCTTGATCCGGCATAGGTTCACCATAATCACATACAGCAGTAATAGGAGCGCGTCCTCCTTTACGAGCGGCACCCGTTGATTTGATCGCATCTGTAATTAATCCATTAGAAATGTTTCCAGGGCTTGGATTGTCAGCAATGGTCGTATCAAAAAAGTTAGCAACCTTTTCGTAATTTTTCATAAGGCTCAAAAATCTTTCTTTATTTTCAGATCCTACACATCGCTGAACAATGTCCCCTTCCGCACCACAAAGTTCGGGAAATTCTGATAACGCCGAAGCCCCTCCTAATGATACGATCCAATCAGAGACAAGGCCCATTGCAGGATTTGCCGAAATTCCAGAAAATCCGTCAGATCCCCCGCATTTAACCCCCATTTTCAAATAAGAAAGTGGGACATTCTCCCTTTTTGTAGGTTTTACTGACTTCATACATTCGAAAGTTTCTTTCAAAGCAGTCTGCATCATGGCTTCTTCACTGTCCCATTCTTGCTGCCTGAAATATAATGCTGGCTTATTGAAATTGGGATTACGCTTTTGCAGAGCTTCCTTAAAATATTTACGTTGTGCCTTTTCACATCCCAGGCTAAATACTGTAATTCCAATGACGTTGGGATGATCTGCATATGCAGCCAACACATCGCACATTGTCAAACTGTCGGATGCAGCCCCACCGCAACCACTGGTGACGGTAATATATCTTACCCCTTCAATATGAGGAAAAGGATTATTAACAGAGGTAGCTGGCGACGTAGAATTTTCTGTAAGATTTAATGCAAAATCCTTTAACGTATTTTTTGAATATCCCAATACCTCATTCAAAGTATTCGTTAATTTCATTACATTACGATTTTCACAAAAAACTAATGGGAAGACTAACCAGTAATTTGCGGTTCCAACCCGCCCATCTTCGCGTTTATATCCCGCAAATGTAAGATGTTGGTACATAGAAACATCAGGTTTTTTCCATTCATAAGAATCTGTATAATCCAATGATACTGGTGCTGCATAATGATGAATATTATCAACAGTAACACATTCTCCTTTTGCGATAGGTTGCGTTGCCTTTCCAACGGCCGTGCCATAGAGTGTTACAATATCCCCGATATTGCATGCCTCTATTGTAAATTTATGTTTGGCTTGCACATCTGTGAATAATGTAATTTCTTTGCCATCAATATTAAAAGTTTCACCTTTTTTTAAATCTTTCAAAGCAACGATTAAATTATCTGCCTCATCAATCCGTAAAATTCTTTGCATGTATCTAATATTCCTTAATCTTAAATTATCTGAGTATGTTTAATAGGTGGGTGGGAATACGTATAAGACAGCATCATAATTAAAAAGGCACAAAATAATGTGATTAGCGATAAAACATATAGGCCAGCATATGAATTATGCATAAATTGATCTACTTGTACCCTGATATTTGGAGCAATAAATGAACCGACAGCCCCCATTGTCGTACAAAATCCTATTCCTACAGCCAAAGCTGGCCCCGATAAAAATTGTGCAGGAAATGTCCAAAAAATAGGCTGCACTGATAAAAATCCAATAGCACTGCAACTAAGTGCAATAATAACTACAACAAGATTTGAGGCTGTAGATAGCGCCAAGCCAAAGGCTGCCAGAACCATACATAAAGCAGACAAAGTAATACGATAATGAGGAAAACGATCTGCAATACGTGGAATATAATATACTCCAACCCCTGAACATACCCACGGTATAGCAGATACCAAAGATTGCTTTAATCCTATATTTTGCCCCATTAGTGTGGCAACCTGTGATGGTAGGAAAAACATTAATCCATAAACAGAAATCTGGATAAGACCATAAATAGTACCCAAATACCATACTTTTGTATTTTTTAGTGCGCTTATAACAGAAACTGTCTGCGTATTTTGTTCTTCTTGTTGCAATCTCCGCTGAATCGCATCTTTCTCGTTTTGCGTTAAAAACCTCGCTTTGGAAGGATTATCATCCAGATAATACCACGTAAACCCACCAACCAAAACAGCGACGGCACCTTCAATTATGAACATCCATGACCATCCAGAATATCCTAATAGCCCATGCATTTGTAGCAATGCACCTGACAAAGGTGACCCAATACTCAAGGCCAAAGGCACACCCAACGCAAACGCGCCAATTACCGATCCTCGGACTTTGTTTGGAAAATAAATCGCAGCTAACAATAAAATTCCAGGTAGAAATCCTGCCTCACCTACACCCAATAAAAAGCGAATAATAATAAACTGAGTTTCATTTTGAATAAACGCAGTCGCTACAGAAAGGCCACCCCATATAATTGTTGTTATTCCCAACCATCTTTGTGCCCCCATTTTATTTAAGGCTAAATTAGCAGGAACACCACATAAGGCGTATGCAGCAAAAAAAATCCCAGCCCCCAACCCATAAGCACTGTTTGACAACCCAATATCAGTTTTCATTGCCTCTTGGGCAAAACTTATATTAATACGATCAATAAATGCTATAAAATATAACAAAAACATTAATGGAACCAAACGATACCAAGTCTTTTTTACCGCTATATTTAATACAGGATCGATATAAATCATTGTTTTAGCCATGGGACTTTCCTCTCTGACTAAAGAAAAATATTTATTTTTTTAATTGAACATTGGCATTTTCCAATATGCCACGCAGTAATTTAACTTGACTATCATCTAAACAATTAAACGGTGGGTATGAACGATCAGACCGAATAACACCACGCAGTTGTAAAGCCTTTTTCAAAGTCGAAATAAAAGGATTATTTACATTATACACTGCCATTAACTGATCAACCGTTTTTTGATGTTGGGCAATAGAGGCCAAATTATTCTGAGCGAATGCGTCCATCCACGATGCAAAAAATTCAGGAACAATATTTGACAACCCACCAATACATCCGTTTCCACCAGCCAAAATATTATGGGCAAAGTTGTTATCAAACCCAGAAAATACCTGAAAATTTGGGATCTCTTTCTTAACCAGATTAATCACTTCACAAGTATGAATTGTATCTAAAATAGTGTCTTTTAACCCTACAATATGAGGATATTTATCAGCTAGTTTCAAACAGGTTTGCGGCGCAATAGAATATCCCGTGCGGTCAGGAAAATTGTAAATAAATATTTTCGCACGGGTCTGACTGGCAATCGTACTGTAAAAATCATAGATTGCCTCTTGAGTTAAAGGAAAATAATAAGGGCTTATAATCATTACCCCATCCAAACCCATCTCATCCGCATAATTTGCCAGTTCGATTGATTCTTGAATATCCATACGGCTGGCACCTGCATAAATTTTCATATGTTCTCTTGGTGCTGTAGAACATAATTTAATTAACTGCTTGGAAGCATGCATATTTAATGAAAAGAACTCTCCTGTGCTGCCCATAACGACGAACCCAGAAACTTTGTTATTTAAAAATTGATAAACCTGTAAATTCTGCTCGTTGTCTATCTGACCTTTATCATCAAAAACAGTCACGACAGGGGTAATATATTGACTCTTCATTAAATGATTCCCTTTGTTAATCTATTTATCAGCATAGGGAATAATACTTTTTATCGTCCAGTAACAGTACCGTCATTTTTATATATGAAAAAAGGCAACGCAACATATGCATTGCCTTACTTTGCGCAACCTAATATAAAAATACGTTATAATTCAGTTATTTAGCTTTTTTTTCAAAAGCACCTGCAATGTTCAAAGAAACTTCGTCACCGACTTTGGGTAAATATGTTTTGATACCAAACTCACTGCGTTGGATATTACCATAGATCTGAAACCCAACCGTATAAGCTTTGTTTAGCGGATTAACCCCAGCACCAATAAATGTAACATGTAAAGTCACTGGTTTTGTTACCCCGTGTAAAGTTAAATTCCCCGTAACATCTGCTGTTGTTTCACCAGTTTTTACAATTTTAGTTGATACAAAGCGAGCATTAGGATATTGCGCCACGTCCAACCAATCTGCTGCTTTTAACTCTTCAGTCAGTTTTGGACTGGTGGTTTGAATTGTTCCAACCGGAATTTGAATATCTAGTTTAGTCTTATCCAGCTCTTTTGTATTAAGCTGTAAAGACCCAGATACGTCAGAGAAAATACCTGAATAATTGGTAAAACCGAAATGCGATACTGAAAAAACAACTTGAGTATGATAAGGATCAATTTTGTACTGACCACTTTTTATACTTTGTGCAGTAACCACGCCTGCAGAGTCATTGCTCTTAGCAACGTTATTCGCTGCAACAGCATTATCCCCTAATGCTCCAAATGTTAATGCTGCCGCTCCGATAAATGCCGTCATTATTTTTTTCATTATCTTCTCCTTATATGTCAGATATAGATGTTTAACATTAAAATTATTCAGATAAACTTTATATCTTTTTGATAATAATATAATCTATCTTTTTATTAAAATATTTCCAACCATTAGTGTGAAATAAAATGCTTGACCGTATTACTAGTATGCAAGTTTTTGTCAAAGTCGTTAATACAGGCAGCTTTTCTGCCGCCAGTCGTGCGCTAGGGTTATCGCCAACAATGGTAACAAAGCACATGAACGCCTTAGAACATCGACTGAATTGCACATTATTTCACCGCAGTACACGTAAGTTATCCCTCACCGAAGCTGGCAGTATATTTTATCAGGGTTGTGAGAAAATTTTATCGGAGGTCGATTTAATCGAGCAAACCGTCACTGCACAACACGTCAAACCACGCGGAAATCTTAAAATTAATGCACCTATTTCACTGACACTACGCCATTTATCACCATTATTAATGAAATTTTCTGAACAATATCCTGATATCTCCATTGAACTGGGATTAACAGATCGAATTATCGACTTAGTTGAAGAAGGCTGGGACTTATCCCTACGTATTGGCAAAATGATTTCAAGCAGTTTAAAAGCACGCAAGTTAACAGATATAGAATTTATACTATGTGCATCACCGACCTATCTTGATAATCATGGCAAGCCAAAATCTATAGATGATCTTGGACAACACACGTGCTTACGTTATAATTTGGGAACATTTATGCCGACATCACATTGGAGGTTTGGCAAAAAAGGGGAATATAGCATTCGGGTACAAGGACCATTAATCGCAAATAACGGCGAAGTTTTACGAGATGCTGCCATTCATCACCAAGGTATTGCCTATCTACCCAAATTTTTATTAAATACCGAGTTAAAACAAAATCTATTATTACCAATTAACTTGGATCAACCCACCATCCAAGAAGCAGCACTATATGTCATGTATGCTGCTTCGGATTACATTCCTTTAAAAACTAGAGCAATGATTAATTTTTTAGTTGATGCTTTTAAATCAAAAGCCCCTTGGGATTGATCACTAATTTATGAATTTAAATAGAATAAGATATAATAGCCTCTATTTTCTTTAAGCCAGAATACTCAACATTCATTCGTAATCTCTATCTTTTCAGGACACAGAGCAGCCTTCACCCTTTTTCTACGTTTTAAAATACTGTTAAAAAGCGGTCTGTAAAAACTGTTAATCGTGACAAGATTTCTTTTGGAATTTCAAAATGATCAAAAAAGTAATTTTGAGTTTGATTTAATTTTCTTTCAATCAATTCATCATGGAAATTCCCCATCAATCCATTAATGGTTGCTAAGTATTGGAATACCTGATGATGATAAGGGGATGGATACAATACATCAAATGTCCCATAAACAGCTGCGAACATGCTCATATGTTTTCTAAGACTGTGAAAGTCATGCGCAGATATTGTCGCTTTTGTTTCAATTTGATGACGAATAAAACACGCACGTTTTCGAATGCTGAAAATGAACCCTTCCAAATCACAGGGATAAAAGCGATAAACCTCTTGCCTCAATAAAGATAACCCTTGCTCATTCCATAATAGCTTTAATAAGAAAGCATTAGGCTTAACCACTGAATTCTTATTATTTTTAAATCCATCTTGAATAACCCCCAACAATCCGGTGGTATGCCCCAATAAAAAAGGCCTTTGGTGACGGCTATCAAAGGCACGATATGCATAACATAAATGTTTAAACTTAGCCCTAATCATCTTGTAAATAACTTTATCTTCAAGTGAAATCTCACAAGTACGATAAAGATGGCTTACAATTTTTGGAAAATGACGATCAATAATCCCTTCTAGCCATAGCTGACGACAAATTAAAAAACTTTCAATTAATTGTGCCTGAGTATAATTAATTTTTATTGTTTCTGGTAAATTTACATCCAAATTGATCTCGTCATCAACACAGATCATAGCGTATAACTGAGCACATTGTCGTTCAGAGAAATGGAAACGATCAAAATCCACAATTTGCTTTGCTGTTTGGGAACGACTAAAATTAAACATCTTCTGTATGAGATCCCATTGATATAAAAAATCGAATAATTATTTATTTAAAAATCTTTGATTACACCACTGCTGTAATCTAGATGAATCTTTAATTTGGGCTAGGATTACAAACCACATCAATGCACATCCCCAACCTGCTAAAACATCACTGAACCAGTGTGCACCTAACGCCAAGCGAGACCAACCAATTAACAGCCCCCATAATAATGTTAAGTACAAAATCGACGCCCGATACCGTAAAATAACATAGCATACCATTAAAAACATAAATGAATTGACAGCATGACCGCTGGGAAAGCTAGCAGTAATAGCATGGGTCAGAGGCTCGTCAAATACAGGGCGCGCCCTATCGACAATTAATTTTAAACCAGCAAAAACGATACGACAAGATCCCATTGCGACTATTACCCAGATCGCATCATAAATACGTTTCTTGAGCCATAGCCATGTTCCTAAAATCAACGCGGCAGACGTAATACAAACAAAAGAACCTGTTTTTGAAATAATTTTTACAATAGGAACGATGAAATCTGTTCGTGATAAAATTAAAACGTGACTTAAAGATTGATCCCACGTTGTAAATGCGAAAATAAACGCAGCTACACAAAATAAAATTAATCCACTATCAAACAAAATTTTAGCGTTTAAAAACACCCATAAACCCCAGTAAAAAGGAAAACTATATTTCCTCTTTTATCACATTAGAAACAATTTGATAGACTTCTTTATAAGGAATGGTTGAATCGATATCAATCATTCGTGCACCTCTAAAGGATAATTTATGGGTTGCTTCTACTTTCGCTTGCAACAACGCATAATCATGATCTGGCTTTCGATAAAAAGCTGTATCGACATCAATATTTAATCTAAAAATGATGTCTGGTTTTATGGATGCCATACGGTCATATAATTTATATTCCCACTTTACCAATTTTGAGATAAACCAATTTTGTGTTTCTGCGGCTGATAACCCTGGTCCATCATAAAACCCTGGAACATCGGTTTGCGGATATCGGTCAGTAACAACGATGATTCCCTTTTGACGAAGTCGCATCATTTGTTGAAAATGATAAAATCTTACACATGAAAATGCAAATATCACTATAGCTGTCAATAATCCTGGAATTTTCTTTCCTTTTGTTCTTGCCGTTTTTGCTTTTTTATTAATAACACGATCTAAAATAGGACCAATTATCTTTAACTCTCGAATCTTGCGGCCGATATATCCTGATCCCTGCCCTAGATAACACCGCTGAGCTGGGATTTGCTTATTTAACATCGTTGTGATATCAGCACTAAGCGTTGATTTTCCTGAGCCGTCACAACCAATAAATGCAATAAGTGGCGCTAAACGATAAGTGGTTTTTCTATAAGACATATACAATTTTCTAAATTAAATACATACGTATTAGGGATAATAATAAGTAGCTTTTACCCAAAGGATAAAAACAGACCATATATGCATACTCTTCAAAGATTTAAATAGTTTTGAAATCATAAACGAACTATAATAAACCCTTATATAATAATTAGGTTGAGTTATAATCGTTTTTACAATCGAAGCAAATCACTTTTTATCGTAATTTATTGTAATATACATAAATAATATCGTTCTTTTTAGAGAATAACCCCAATGAAACAACATCCTAAACTACCTGTTATTGCCATTATTGGTGTTGATGGGTCTGGAAAATCCACCCTTTGTAATGAACTAATGGTATGGTTAAAAGATCAATACCCAACCAGACTGTGTCATCTAGGACGACAAACAGGCGGTATTGCTAGAACGATCGCACGATTGCCTTTTGTTGGAAAAAAAATAGATCACAATATCGCAAATAAAACAAACAAAGCCCGCATGAATAAAGGGCCAAACGGGTTCGTGGCCTGTGTTATGTTTCTTTTGTCTTTAAAACGTGTTTATCGCTTTTGCAAAATGTTGCAATTAGAAAAACAAGGATTTTTAATTCTAACCGATCGCTACCCCCAAACCTCAGTAATTGGTGGGCTAGATGGCCCAGACATGACGGTTGACCATCCCAAAAGCAATATCGCACGATATTTGACCCGTTTGGAACGTAGACTTTATCATTGGATGACAGATCATCAACCTGATTTAGTCATCAGACTTAATGTCGATATTGAAACTGCAATGCGACGAAAACCTGATCATAGACTATCTTCAATAACGAAAAAAATTGAGTCAATTCAACAATTAACTTTCAAAGATGCCCCTATTTTAGATTTAAATAGTCACCAATATCCAATTGGACAAATAGTACAACAAGCTAAAGATGCGATTTCAAAAACAATCGAAAAATCCCTTAATAATTAGGTTCATATACAGGCATAGCACGTCGGAAAACCCCTCTTGTTTTGTTTTGAGTAGGATCTCCAGTTTGAGGAACAGGCATATTGATCCCTAAATCATACTTGCCACGTTGACGTTTACTATTGACCCATCCTTCTGTACCATTAACACGTTGAGAACGTTTTGTATAATGCCCTGGGAATAACGCTGCTGGGGCATCAGACTTTTTATTATTTTTAGTCGAATTTACTTGTCGTTGTCGCGCTGCAAGTTCAGCGTTTTTTGCAAATTGAGAAACATCATCAGGGCTTTGTTGGGGATTTAAAGATAAATCCTTCTTTTCTTCTGGGGGCGGAGGGGCTTTTCCATGATGATGGCGCGCATAGGCATATGGATCACCTATTATTATTGCCCCAGTAATCACTAAAAAGAATGTCCAACTTTTCATTTTCATTGCAATAGCTCTTTTAAAACCAATATTATCATTACAAACTATGGAACGTAAGCAATATATCCATTTAAAATATATATAGTAATAAAGTGATTTTTATGACGAATGTTTAATCAAAACAATGCAGGTTAATAAGCAAATTTTACGATAAAACCTTTTAAAACTCATTAATTTTTTCCTACAATACCCCTTTTAAAATTTTAACTATACCGTCCATAAAGAAACTTAAGTCTGTTTCTTTAGATATAAAACATTCATTAATCCCTAAAATTCATATTCTAAACATACTTAAATTCATTAAGATTATAAAAAACACGATCGCTTGACAAAGCATAGTAGATAAACGAAAGTTAACACGTTCGTAAATATTTTTAAAAGGATTGTAAAATGAGCAAGACCGCCTGTTTTAGGGATATATCCCTTAGTGGTAAAGTCGCCGCAGTCACTGGTGCAGCCTCAGGCATTGGTCTGGAATGCTCCAAAATATTCCTAAAAGCTGGCGCAAAAGTGGTTCTAATTGATCGGGAAGGTGAAAAACTTAATCGGATCGTTAAGGAATTAGGTGAAAATGCCTTTGCTTTACAGATTGACTTAATGAAAGGCGAGCAAGTTGATACTATTCTTGATGGTATTTTAAACCTAACTGGCCGCCTCGACATTTTCCATGCCAACGCAGGGGCTTATATTGGCGGGCCCGTTGCCGAAGGTGATCCTGATGTTTGGGATCGTGTACTACACCTTAATAACAGTGCCGCTTTTCGTTGTGTGCGCAGTGTTTTACCCCACATGATTAAAGAAAAAACAGGGGATATTGTTTTCACAAGCTCAATTGCAGGCATGGTTCCTGTCATTTGGGAACCTATTTATACTGCTTCTAAATTTGCAGTACAAGCTTTTGTACACACCACCCGACGTCAAGTTTCGCAACACGGTGTGCGTGTTGGTGCAGTTTTACCTGGTCCTGTGGTCACTGCCTTACTTGATGATTGGCCAAAAGAAAAAATGGAAGAAGCCCTTGCCAATGGTAGCTTGATGCAACCAATAGAAGTCGCTGAATCTATCTTGTTTATGGTAACCCGACCCAAAGGGGTAACCGTACGCGATTTAGTCGTCCTGCCAAACAGCGTCGATCTATAATATTAGTTGATCAGTATAAGGATAGTAATTTTATGGCCAGTAACGAAAAAACAATTATCGGCGTTGATGTTGGTTCAGGCAGCGTAAGAGCAGGCGTTTTTGATCTCGAAGGCAAGCTTCTTGCTCATGCTACGCAAGAAATAACGCTGTTTCGCAGTACTGGCAATATTGTTGAACAATCCAGTCAAGAAATCTGGCAGGCTGTTTGTTTTACCATAAAGACCGCCATTACAAAAGCCCATGTCCACCCAACATCAGTTGCAGGAATTGGTTTTGACGCGACATGTTCACTTGTCGTTATTGGTGATGACAACGCACCTCTGGCTGTTGGCCCCACGAATGATCCAAACCGTAATATTATCGTCTGGATGGATCATCGTGCCATTGAACAAGCAGAGAGAATCAATGCAACCAAACATCCAGTTCTCAACTACGTTGGGGGGGCCATCTCACCCGAGATGGAAACGCCGAAAATTCTATGGTTAAAAGAAAATCGTCCTCATATCTTCCAACAAGCCCGTCATTTTTTTGATCTTGCAGATTATTTGACATGGCGTGCAACAGACGACTTAACACGCTCAGTTTGTACAGTAACATGCAAATGGACTTATCTTGCCCATGAAAAACGTTGGGATAGCGATTATTTTCATCAAATTGGCTTATCAGAATTGGCTAACGAAAATTTTATTCGTATTGGCCAAACTGTCAAAGACCCAGGAACCCCTTGCGGGCGTGGTCTAACCAAAACGGCTGCCCACGAAATGGGATTGCCCGTTGGAACACCTGTTGCCGTTGGAATGATTGATGCCCACGCAGGAGGTATTGGTACAGTGGGTATAAAAAACGGTGCTCTTACCAATATGGCTTACGTTTTTGGTACTTCATCTTGCACCATGACAACCACTGAAAAAGAGGTTTTTGTTTCTGGCGTCTGGGGACCTTATTATTCAGCCATGGTACCTGGTTTTTGGTTAAATGAAGGTGGACAAAGTGCGGCAGGGGCTGCAATTGATCAACTTTTAAATTTTCATCCTGCAACTTCAGAAGCTCGTAAATTAGCGCAAGAGGCAGGTGTTTCCTTACCAGTATATCTTGCTAATAAGGTTCTAGCTGAAAAAAGTATAGCATCAGAAGCAATTAATCTTGCCCGTGATATCCACATTGTACCTGAATTTTTAGGGAATCGTGCTCCATTTGCTGATCCAGATGCCAAAGCAGTCATTGCAGGCTTGGGAATGGATCGCGATCTTAATAATCTTATGGCTTTTTATATTGCTGGATTATGCGGCATCGGTTACGGATTACGTCAAATTCTAGATGCACAGAAAGCTTGCGGAATTCAATGCGAAAATATTGTTATTAGCGGTGGTGCTGGACAACATCCACTTGTACGTCAACTATTGGCTGATACGTGTGGTATCACCATCATTGGTACTGAATGTAGTGAACCCGTTCTACTAGGTTCAGCCATTCTTGGAGCAGTTGCTGGAAAGGTAACCCCTTCACTTCCTGATGCAATGAAGCAATTCACAAAAGTAAACGCAATCTATAATTGTAATACGGACTATACCTCAATACATCAACAACGCTACGAAGCTTATAAAGCCCTTCAAAAAACAATGAAACTCATTCGTGGTTAAGGAGCCATTCTCTTTCTTAATCATTTGTATTGGGTAATTTTCAAATAGAGCTTTGCAATTTCTAGTAGTTGTTATAATCGCATTTAAAGCAATACTGTGATAGATAACAAAGATTGATCATGATACGAATAAAAAACGTCCTTCATATTAAATATGAAGGACGCAATAACGCACTTTATGAGTACTAAGCAAGCTAAAAGACAATATTCGTTCTAAATCCTAATACAGCGGCATCATTATATATTTTCCTTGTTGCCCCAACGTTATGAAAATATTCAAAAACGGGCATAATCATAATCCCTCGATAAACACTAATCCCGTAATTTGCCTCAAACAACATTGCATTTGACTGTATTCCAGGCGCTCCGTTCAACAACGAAGAAAAACCCCCATAAATATCAGGTTGAACCTGCCCGTGATTGATTTGATATTCCTGTGCCCGCCCTAATCCTCTGGGTACTGTATAATAGGTAAACATAACGCCAAATTGATCGTAAGGTCTTTTTCCCCAAAAACCGCGATCTAAAAAGCCTAAATTATATAGGTCTTTAAAGGTAGAGGTGGTTGGAGAATCATGTCCCCAGTTAGCGATAACATATAAACCATGATCCTGAACAGGATCATTACGATAAAGCATTTGCCCCATCATGATCCAAAATTGCGTTCTATTATCTTTTTTTCCTGATCCAGTTGCCTGTGATGACCACGTATCAAAACGGCTCGTATCAAATCCAGCACCTACACGAAAATAACCATTTAAATGTTTTTTACCAAAATTAGAGTTATATCCAAATTCAACAGGAATAAAAACACCCGTAGCAGCTTTTACCCCCCAAGTGAATCCTGATACTCCTCCTTTACCTGTTCCCCATGGTGAACTTTCATAAGCACCGACCTGAACAAACGTATCGGCAGACGTATTATACAAAATCCTAGCCCCCCATACAGTCCCTGGCCATGGGGAAAAGCCTTGTTGAGACTGAATGCTTCGGGGTTGGCCGCAGGTCGCAATTAACATAAACTGACATGCAAAAGGACTTACTGCAAAATCATTTCCAACGCTTTCCCGACCAGCTTTAATATCGATCTTACCGTCCCATAATTTTTGTTCACCATATAAGTAATTCATATGGATCACTCGATCATATCCCCCACCATAAATTTCTTGTGCCTGGATCTGAGCGTCACCAACATAATCAGTACTAGCATTACGACCTGCTAGGTTTAAAATCATTGCATGTGTTGAAAATCCCTTCCAACCAACGATTTTTTCCCAATCCATATCGACAGAAAAAGCAATCTGATGAGCATAGTCAACCCCCTTCCTTTTCCCACCTCTTACGATCCCAGCCGTCTCTGTCAACCAACTAGCACCAATTTGAATTCCGTATTGATCTAAATATTTGTTTACCTTCCCCAGCAGCAATTCTTGAGAAGGATCAGAATCTGGATCGCCTCGTGGATTATTCAACGTTGATGCTGCCTCCTGATTAACTTGAGGAGCAGGCAATATATGTTTGTGTGTTTTTGTTCTTTTTTGGTGTAGAACGGGTTTAGCAACTGCCCCTACACAATGAAATGTTAAAACAAAACCAGCACTAATACAGGTCCAAAAATATGATTTATAATTCAGTTTATTTATCATCCAACAATTTTTATAATTAACTTTCTATACTTAATAGATCGAAGTGGAAAAAAGAAGATCATAAAGCGATCAGAGAAAAAATATACTATCACGTTTTAATAAAGAGTAAAAAACAAGTTTTTTGAAGTTATTCTTCATAAAATTAATTCTAGTACCTTTACATTAATAATAATAAATATTATTAAACCAATATTATCAACGCCCTTTTATAATCTGTTCTATAAAAAATTCAATTTAAAAAATTAGTTAATAACAATTCTATTATAATCCCAGTGAATAGTTGGCATGATATCATATCCTCATCCACATCGCTATTGTTTATTTCTAGATCGTGATGGTGTGATCAATGTAGACACAAGATACCCGTACCGCAAAGACGAGTTACAACTTATTGATGGGGTTGGAAAAGCTATAGCCAAAATGAATTCCTTAGGATACTTAGTGATCGTCGTAACTAACCAATCAGGAATAGCTCGTGGCTTCTTTTCCGAGCAGGATATGCATCAATTTCATCATCATATCAATATTTTGTTGCGTAAAGAAAATGCTTTTATCAATGCTTTTTATTTTTGTCCGTATCATCCTGATGGGATCGTTCCCATTTATAAACAAGAACATATTAATCGCAAGCCCAATCCTGGAATGATCGAACAAGCGATTAAAGATTATTCAATAGATCGAAGAAAGTCTTTCTTGATTGGGGATAAAATGACAGATATTCAAGCCGCTCATAACGCACATATAGATGGGTACTTATTTGCAGGTGGCAATCTGGATATATTTTTGACATCTATTCTTAAAAAGCGGTTTAAAGACTCTAAATAACTCTGTTAATAAATTATTTAATTATCACTCTTAATGTACACTCGCCACAACATCTAAGGAACCATTAATAATGAACTGAACACCCATACAAACTAATAAAAAACCCATTAAACGTGAAATAGCTTGGACACCTCCACCACCAATTAACCGCATAATTACTGTAGAGCTACGCAATGATACCCACAAAAGCAAAGCAAGCAAAACAAAAACAACAATTGGGGCAATAAGCATTACCCACCAAGCAATTTCAACATGTTGTGCCGCAGTAGAAGCATTACTAATAATCATCGCAATAGTCCCTGGACCAGCCGTTGCAGGCATTGCTAATGGGACAAATGCAATATTTGTATCAGAAGATTTTTGAAGCTCTTTCGTCTTTGCATGAACCTCAGAAACATCGTGAATCTTTTGTGCAGGGAAAAGCATCTGAAATCCGATAAAAGACACAATTAACCCCCCTGCAATACGCAACCCCGGAATAGAAATTCCAAAAGTACTCATCACAACTTGACCCGCATACCACGTCACAAGCATAATTGAAAAAACATACACCGCAGCCATCCATGATTGCTGATCACGTGTGTCTTTATCCATATCCTCTGAAAGCGTGATAAATAATGCAACAGCTGTTAATGGATTTGCCAAAGGTAACAGTGTAACCAATCCAATTCCAATAATTTCAATTAATTCTAGCATTGTAAATATTCAAATAGTTTAAAGGATAATACGTAATACAAAAGCAAAATCCTTATTATATAAACAAATAATTTTTTTACTTAAATAACAAATAGATAATACAATTAGAAAACACAAACATAAACTATATTTTTTAAACTGATTTGAATAAATGAAAGAATTAAAATATAATTGTGCTTTAAATATAAAAAATTTCTTAGCAACAATAACAGACAACGACGCACTTGTTAAAAACGGTTATATGACAATTCAAGGTGTGACAGGTATATTACCTTGTTACTATAACACACATATAACTTCTATTAATTCGCAAGTAACCATTAATGCAGCCACCAACAGTATTATTGACATTCAGAATAGTAACTATTCTCAAAATTCAATGTAATGATAAATAATGCACAAAATAGTAGTGTAATTGCAAACGATAATACAGGACAACTAAATGTCGGTAAAGGAAGTGATAACTTCTATCATACCTACAATGGCAAGATCATATCAAGTGCGGTTGACAATAACACAATCAACTCTGTTTATGGAGGGATTGTAATTTTTGACTCTAATGACCCCCCAGCAGAGGATTCGAATTTAATCTTGACTGCTGGCATTAGAAGTAATCTAACAAGCGGTTCGTTATTTGTTGCTGGAGTAGGCAACAAAACACTGGACGAGTCAAACTCTTAAAGTAATATTCAAGTATGGGCTAATACCAATGTTAATAGCGATCTAATCGCTACTACTGGTAGTGGTGACGACACATTAACTGGTAGCAATGACAATGCAATCTACACAGGTGGTAGTGGTAACAACCTATTTATTTTCAATAAACACAACTCGACTAGTGGCAACATAGTAATTACAGATTTTTATCGGTCATCAGGTAATAAAATTAGTCTTATCGGTTTTATAGACAACGTACAAAGTATTCTCGATAACGCATATAATACTTTTAAAATTGATAGTGAAAAAAAAGGCATGTATACGCAACAATTAATTTAGGATCGACAAAGATAGAATTGCAAGATGTTTCGGCTTCTGGTCTTCGAGCTAAGCAATTTAAGAATTTTTATAAAACTTGATTATTTTTTATGAGGGCCAATTCCCACTTTTTTGACACATGCTTTATAATGGGAGCGGGGAGAGGATTTGAACCTCTGACCTTCAGGTTATGAGCCTGACGAGCTACCGGGCTGCTCCACCCCGCATTGGGTGTATATGCCTGAGTGATTTGGGTTCATAAGTTTTCCCAATGGCATATAGGTAACTGAGTTATTTTTTAGATGGTGAGCTCAGTTATATTATAGATCTGAATTGCGCTAAATTGTTAATGAAGGCTTATTCAGATGGTTAATTTTTTTAATCATTAATGGAATAATTATTAATGAAGATTGATATTTATAATCCGTGAGTGGATGCTGGTTAATTGATGGTGATTAACGTGTTGGATTATAGTGTAATTTTTAAATGGGTATATTAGAAGACCTGGCGGCGACCTACTTTCCCATGCCTTAAGACATAGTATCATGGGCGCTGGGGGTTTTCACGGCCGAGTTCGGGATGGGATCGGGTGGTTCACTCCCCGCCATTGCCACCAGGTCATCTAATATACCCTTTTGTTTATTGGTATTGTGAGTTTATGGTTGGTTAATTTGATTGGATAGTTTTATAAGAGTGACTGATATGAGTGTATGTGTGTTTAGTAGAGTAAGTGCAAGGGCGATTAGTATCAGTTAGCTGCACATGTTTCCATGCTTTCACACCTGACCTATTAACGTGATGGTCTATCACGGCCCGTAATGAGACCTGGTTTTGAGGGGGGTTTCCCGCTTAGATGCTTTCAGCGGTTATCCTTTCCATACTTAGCTACCCGGCGGTGCTGCTGGCGCAACAACCGGTACACCAGAGGTATGTTCACCCCGGTCCTCTCGTACTAGGGGCAAATCCTCTCAAGTCTCGACATCCACGGCAGATAGGGACCGAACTGTCTCACGACGTTCTAAACCCAGCTCACGTACCACTTTAATCGGCGAACAGCCGAACCCTTGGGACCTGCTCCAGCCCCAGGATGTGATGAGCCGACATCGAGGTGCCAAACCTCCCCGTCGATGTGGACTCTTGGGGGAGATCAGCCTGTTATCCCTAGAGTACCTTTTATCCGTTGAGCGATGGCCCTTCCACGTGGAACCACCGGATCACTATGGCCGACTTTCGTCTCTGCTCGAGCTGTCACTCTCGCAGTCAGGCGGGCTTATGCCATTGCACTCAACAGCCGATGTCCGACCGGCTTGAGCCCACCATCGCGCGCCTCCGTTACTTTTTGGGAGGCGACCGCCCCAGTCAAACTGCCCACCATGCAGGGTCCCAATCCAGGCTTACTGGATATGGTTAGACATCAAAAAAACTCAGGGTGGTATTTCAAGGATGGCTCCACAAAGACTGGCGCCTTTGCTTCAAAGCCTCCCACCTATCCTACACAGCGTTTTCCTGATGCCACTACAAAGTTGCAGTAAAGGTTCATAGGGTCTTTCCGTCTGACCGCGGATACCCCGCATCTTCACGGGGAATTCAATTTCGCTGAGCCGATGCTGGAGACAGCGGGGAAGTCGTTACGCCATTCGTGCAGGTCGGAACTTACCCGACAAGGAATTTCGCTACCTTAGGACCGTTATAGTTACGGCCGCCGTTTACCGGGGCTTCAATTCAGTGCTTGCACACCTCCTCTTAACCTTCCGGCACCGGGCAGGCGTCAGACCCTATACGTCGTCTTTCGACTTTGCAGAGCCCTGTGTTTTTACTAAACAGTCGCTACCCCCTGCTCTGTGCCACCTGATCATGGTTGCCCACGACCCGGTCTTGCTTATCCCGAAGTTACGCAAGTAATTTGCCTAGTTCCTTCAGCATCGTTCTCTCAAGCGCCTTGGTATTCTCTACCAGTCCACCTGTGTCGGTTTCGGGTACGGTCTATATGCTAGAGCTATTTCCTGGAATACTCCAAAAGCCAGATCAATCCGATAAGATCTGACAACATATTGTATTCGTCACTTCTAGCAGGTTCAGGAATATTAACCTGATTTCCATCGACTACGGCTTTCGCCCTCGCCTTAGGGGCCGACTAACCCTGCGTGGATTAACCTGGCGCAGGAACCCTTGGACTTTCGGCGACAGTGTTTCTCGCACTGTTTGTCGCTACTCATGTCAGCATTCGCACTTCTGATATCTCCAAAGAGGGTCACCCCGTCTTCTTCACAGACTTACAGAACGCTCCGCTACCGCGCATAATAAATTATGCACCCACAGCTTCGGCAGATAACTTTAGCCCCGTTACATCTTCGGCGCAGGGTTTCTTATTTAGACCAGTGAGCTATTACGCTTTCTTTAAAGGATGGCTGCTTCTAAGCCAACCTCCTGGTTGTTTTGGAATCCCCACATCCTTTCCCACTTAGTTATCATTTGGGGGCCTTAGCTGGTGGTCTGGGCTGTTTCCCTCTCGACAATGGACCTTAGCACCCACTGTCTGTCTGCCAAGCTCATACTCTTGGGTATTCGGAGTTTGATTAGGTTTGGTAGGTCTTTGGGACCCCCGAGCCCATTCAGTGCTCTACCCCCCAAGGTAATACTTGACGTTCTACCTCAATAGATTTCGCGGAGAACCAGCTATTTCCAAGTTTGATTGGCCTTTCACCCCTAGCCACAGCTCATCCCCGTCTTTTTCAACAGACGTGGGTTCGGTCCTCCAGTGCGTGTTACCGCACCTTCAACCTGGCCATGGCTAGATCACTTGGTTTCGGGTCTTCTGCCAGCAACTA